>JAITBL010000008.1 GCA_031283575.1 Treponema sp.
AAAATGAAAGAGAAGAACCTCGCGGCGGAACTGCTGCGAAAACTCATCGACGAACAGGTTAAAATTTACCGGAAAAAAGATTTTGTGCAGGCGCAAAAATTCTCGGAGCGTATGCAAAACCTTATGAACGCGTACCGCAACGGACAGATCAGCAATGCCGATGTTATCGACGAGCTTAAAAAAATGGCCCAGGATATTTCTTCCGCCCATGAGGAAGGCGTCAAACTGGGCCTTACGCCGGAAGAACTCAGTGTTTATCACGCTCTTTCAAACCCGTTACGGCAGAAAGATTATTATACCAACGAAGAACTCAAGGCAATGACCCGGGAACTGACCGATTCCCTGCGAAAAAATAAAACCATAGACTGGACCAAAAAGCAGGGCACCAGAGCGGCCATGCGGATGCTGGTAAAACGGCTGCTCAAAAAATACAGGTATCCCCCGGAAGGGGAAGAAGAAGCGATCAATACCGTTATTTCCCAATGCGAAATGTGGGTTGAGGAAAACTGAAAAGCACAGTTTGCCGTGCGCCCGCTCATGAACAACCCCGCCGCTCCGATGGGGATTGCCGTGATCCGAAGAGCGCTAGCAGGTTGTAACATCTAAATAACTATATATATAAAAAAAGAGCGAAGAAGAATATGAACCACAAAGGAACACGAAGGCGCACGAAGGAGGGATTCTTTCCTTTGTGCTCCTTTGTGTATCGTGGTTAAAAATTCTTAAACACTTTGAGCTGTTACGCGGTACTAGTGCCTTTCCTTCACCTTCTCTTTCTCTTTGGTGATTTTTTGTTCCAGCGTATCAATCATCTTGTCTACGGCGGGATTAAGCTCAAAGTCCTGTTCCTTTATATGAACCGAAACCCCCCAGCGAAAGTTTACCGTGGCTTCGGCGGAAAAGTTTTTGTCCTTGGTAAGGGTGATCAAGAGATCCACGATCATGTTTTCCGCATTGTGAATACGGGCGATCTTCCGGTCAAGAAATTCCCGCGCGTCGTCATGCAAAGTAAAATGTACCGCCTTGATGTCAATATTCATGTTTTGCCTCCAATAAATAAAATATATTAACGGGTATAGGATGAACCCAAATCAAGTTCGCTCCGGTATTTTGCTACGGTACGCCGTGCCAGGGTTATGCCCTGCCGGGCCAGCAGTTCGGACAATTCCTGATCGGAAAGGCGGCGCTCGTCGGCTTCGATGATTTCCCTGATGATCGCCTTGACCCCCTCTTTGGAAAAACGCGATCCTGCGGAGCCCGCGCCGGTGATCGAATTGCTGAAGAAATAACGGATTTCGTAAAGGCCCCATTCGGTCTGCATGTACTTGCCGTTGGCCGTACGGGATACGGTCGCTTCGTGGACGCCCAGTTCCTTGGCAATATCCCGCAGGGTAAGGGGCGCCAGATATTTGGGCCCCCTGGAAAAAAACGGCCGCTGGAATTCGACAATGGCCCGCGATACCCGCAGCAGGGTGTGGCTGCGCGCCGTTATGCACTGAATGAACCAGCGGGCTTCGCGCAAATTTTCGCGGACGAAATCGCGGGTTTCACCCGCTTCACTTTTTTCATTCAGTTTAAGAAAAAAGGGATTGATTCCCAATACGGGAATTTCCTCGTTGTTAAGGATGATGACAAATTCCCCGTCCTTTTGGCGCACCTCGACATCGGGCACGGCGTAACGGGTTTCTTCGAAAGCAAAGCATCTGCCCGGAAAGGGCGAAAGATCTTCTTTGATACGCTCGAAGCATTCGCGCAGCGCCTCCTCGCTGCGGCCGCTCCGCAGGGAAATTTCGGCAAAGCGGCCCTTTTCCAGTTCTTCCAGATAGTCGAGAGCGGCGTCGATGCCTTCGGGCGGATCGGGAAGGAGGGCCGCCTGAACGCGGAGCGACTCGTAGTAGTTTTCCGAGGCGCAGCCGGGCGGGTCGAAGGAACGGATTAGGGCAAGGGCCGTTTCGACAGCAGCGGGATTTTCGCCCCGCAAAAGAACTTCGGGCGGTTCCTTGTGAAAGCCGTCGGTATCAAGGTTCTGTATGATAAGCTCGCCGATACGGCGCACATCGGGATCGGAAGTTTCCAGGGCAAGCTGCCAGAGGAGATGCTGCTGCAGGGTTTCGGGGCGGGCAACCGCCTCTTCGATAAAGCGGCGCTTTTCGTCGGAAGCCTCCTCGCCGGCGCGGGTAACAAAACCGGCGTCGGAACTGGTATCGAAGTAGGCGTCCTCTTCGTGATGGGGGATAATCGAAGCGTCAAGGGACACAATGCTGGGATCTTCTATCACCTCAAGGGCGGGATTGTTTTCGACCTCTTCGGCAATTTTATCCCGCAGATCCATCACGGTGAGCTCCATCAGCTTGATCGCCTGATACACCTGGGGGGCTATTTTGAGGCGCTGTTCCTGCAACAGGGCCTGACGTTGGAGCATATCTTAAACTATCACCGCTGAGGCCCGCTTTGTCAAGGAAGCGCGGCCGTCAGGAACTTTACGCTTTTCCCTTCGGAGCCGATATTATATCATAACGTAACATTCCCGGCTCTGACACCGCGCCGGAATTAACAGCTTTGTCCAGGAGCCCCGATGTCCGTTTCCATTCCCCGCCGTCCCGCCGGCCTCTTGCTTGCCGCCCTGTACGCGCCCCTGCTCTTTGCCCGCGGCGCCGCCGAAGCAGGCGTTTCCGCCGTTGACAGCTACTATCTGGGCCGCGTGGAGGACAGCGCCGCCGCTTTCGGCGGAAACCGCGCCGGCAAGAAACAGCTTGTGGCGCTCTACTACGAAATGGGCGAAATGGGCAAGGCGGCGGAACTGCTTGAGGAACTGCTTAAGGAACAGGACCTTGACGAAGGCGCCAGGGCGGCGCTTTTGACGGAACTTTTTTACACCTACTGCCTTGTGGGGAATCACCGCAAGGCTTCCGCGGTACGAAGGCAGGCGGAAACCGCCGCCCTCAAGGGCGACAAGCGTACGCAGGGGGAATTTTACTTTTATTCGGGATGGAATCATGAAGCGCTGGGCTACGCCGAACGCGCCGCCGAGTACTACAGGCGCAGCGTCGATTTGGACAGGTGGCGTCCCGCCGCCTGGTACCGTCTGGGCCTGCTCCTTCGCGAAAAAGATCCCAAAGAAGCGGAAAAGTGTTTTCAGACCTGCTGGGATCAAAATTCAGCTTTTACCGAAGTTCTGCTTCCCCTGGCAAAGTGTATGATGGATCGGGGCGCCTGGGTTCAGGCGCGAAACCTGCTGATCATCGCCAACAGCCGCCTGCCCCGAAACCGCGAAGTTTCCGAAGCCTTAACCGAAGCCCGCCGCCACGCGCCCGGAAGTCCCGGTACCGCGCTCTATCTGGTGGAACGGGCCATTACCAAAACGCCCCCCAAAGTGAAGGCGGCGCCGGCGTCCCGCGAGGGTCTTATCAGGGTGGGTCTTGCCGAACAGCGTACCATCGTTTCTGTTAAAGCGGGGGGAGCTTTTTCCATCCGAAACACCGCCGGCCGCGTTTCACTCTACAACGGCTCCGCCCAGGAGCAGATCTTTGTGCGCTGGGCCAACGGCGGCATGCGGGTGCTTGACAAAGACATGAAACCGATCCTTCAATCTTCCGCTCCGCTGACGCTGGAACTTGCCGGTGATGAGAACACCTGTATTGTTGCCGGCGTGGTAAACGGGGCCCCGGGGACCAACCGTAGCTACCGCGGCGCGCTGGAGTTCCGTTCCTATCACGAGGGCATGACCGTGGTCAATGTTCTGCCGGTCGAGGATTATTTGTACGGCTGTGTTCCCATCGAGATGCCCGCAAGCTGGCCCCCGGAAGCGCTTAAGGTTCAGGCCATTGCGGCCCGATCCTATGCCATTGCCCAGAAGGGCCAGTTTGCCGGCAAGGGTTTTGACATCTACGGTACGCCGCTTTCGCAGGCGTACCACGGCGTGGACGGGGAACACCGGAACGCGTCCGCCGCGGTGGACGCGACACGGAACGTGGTCCTTAAAATGGAGAAGGATGTACTCAAGGCCTATTATTCGGCCAATCACGGCGGTTACAGTGAAGACAGCGTAACGCTGTGGGGCAGGGACGATAACATGGACGCGGTCCCCGACAAGATGCTGTCCCTTCGCGAAAAGCCGCTGCCGCCGGATGAACTTTACGCGTGGATACGTGACGCCCCCGCTTCTTACTCGATTATGCCCCGGCTTTCCTTTGCCAGTTCCTACCGCTGGGAAAAGTGGGTAACGCCTTCGGAAATCAGACGGCGGCTTGGCGAAGACCCCGGCGAAATAAAACGCATTGTAAGCCGCGGCCGCGGTATTTCCGGCCGTGTCAGTGAACTGGAAGTGGTGGGTTCCGCGCGCAGCGTGTTTGTCAGGGCAGAGGAGATCTGGTCCTCCATGGGGGGGCTCCGCTCAAGCCTGTTTGTGATTCGTTACCAGCTTAACGCGCGGGGGGACATCGAGCATGTGATCTTTTCGGGCGCGGGGCACGGGCACGGTATGGGCATGGACCAACACGGAGCGGCGGGCATGGCGGGAGCGGGTTACAGCGCCGAACAGATACTGCGGCATTACTACCCGCGGGCGGAAATCGGGCGCATGTAAGAGCGGAACATCACGGACAGATCTTTTCTTGTGCATGCTTTGTGTTTTATACAAAAAATCTGACAGGCCCTAAAAATCACTCGGACTCTGTCAATAATTCCAATAATTTTTCTCGCCACACTTTATATCCAAGACTTGATAAATGTACCTTTGTATAATCGAATAACTCTGCTTTGATTCCGCCATTTATATTTTTATAATATTGAGCCAAATCAAACCATATTACATTTTTATAGCCGTCAAACTTTTTTATTTCATTGTTTGCCTGATCGATGAAAGCATTAATTGATGCGGGATC
>JAITBL010000014.1 GCA_031283575.1 Treponema sp.
AATTTTTACTATACCTTATTTAGTGTTCTAAGCAATCATATTTTATCGCATAGGATATTGTCAAGCGCTTTCCCCCAAAATCTTGTTTTTTTTTGCTTGTTATTTTATTATTGATAAGGGATATACAATGATTGCTGAGATACAGGATAGGATTATCGCCGTCAGGGAAGCGTTGGAAATGACCCAGCGGGATTTTTGCAGGGGAATCTATGTCAGCCAGTCGTATTACGCCCAGATAGAAAAGGCTGCCCGCCCCATAAACGACCGCATTATTGCCTTAATCTGCTCCCAATATGGCGTTTCAAAAGAATATCTGCAAACGGGCAAGGGGGAGATGTTTGGCAGTACGGTAGCCGATATACAGTTAAACCAACTTTTAGAGATTTTTAACGAACTTGACTCATTTTTTAGGGATTATATTGTAAAGCAAATAAAGGAACTGGCGGAAACCTTAAAGAAAAGCAAACAGGGGTAAAAACCCGCCATAGACTGAAAATCCGGGGCAAGTCCATACACCCGGACTTTCGGCGGCGTCCTGTTGCGGCCATTAACTCTTGTCCAAACCCTGCCGATACTCGAAATGGAGGCATGGTATGGAAAGTTACAAGGTTTTCGAGACTGTTTTGATTCGCGAAATCGAGCTTTTGGCGAAGATTCCGCCCCTCCAAAACCTGATCCGCGATGCCGTCATCAACCGCGAATGGGCCGATTATGAAGCCCTGATGGAGTCGATAGAGGAGATTGGCGGACGTTTCGGAACGCTTGAAGCTGAACGCGAAGCCCTGACGGCGAGCCTTTTTGGCGGAGACGAACAGGGACACTTCTACGCCTGGACCGCCCGCCTTCCCGAACGGGAACGAAATATCCTTACCACCCTGTACCGGCGCCTCAAAATGGAAACGCTCCAGATCAAGCTCTCCAACGATACCCTTATGGAGTATCTCAAAGAAGCCAGAAGCGTCGTAACGGGAGTACTTGAAAGCGCGTATCCCGAACGCCGCGGCAAACTCTACACGAGGGACGGTACCAGCGCCGATCCCGATATGAAAAGCGTCGTGCTCAACAGGCGCTTTTAGCAGTTACTTTTTGTTAAAGCGGATGCGTTCCGGTTTGACTCTGCGGCAAGAAGCCGCAATTACAGAGGAGCAGCATAAATGACTTCGACATTCCAGGGCATAGAAATCGGCAAAAAGTCCGTCGTGGCCCATCAGCAGGCAATCGGGATTACCGGTCATAATCTTTCCAATATGAATACCGAAGGCTATTCGCGCCAGCGGGTAGAGTTTTCGGCCTTTGAACCCATCTACTTTCCCGGCCTTGAGCGGGAAGAAACCGCCGGACAGATCGGCCAGGGAGTCGTGATCGGACGTATCGGCCGGCTTCGCGACGAGCTTTTGGATCAACAGATCGTAAGAACCGCCTCGTCCGAAGGCTACTGGAATGCCCGCGATCCCTATGTTCAGCAGCTTGAACAGGTCTATCACGAAGTGGGAGACACTTCGGTCCGCGGCCGTCTGGATCAATTCTGGAACGCCTGGCAGGAACTTGCCAATAACCCCGCCGATACGCCTCCCCGTATCGCGGTGATAGAGCGGGGCAAGACCCTTACCGATTCCATCGTCAAGCGTTTCCAGAGTCTCAAGGGGCTCCAGGACAGGACGGATCAGGATATTGTGGCGACGGTAAAAAGGGTCAACGATCTTTCTTCCGAAATCGCCGGCCTTAACCGTGAGATACAAAAAATACAGGCGCAGGGCGATAACCCCAACGACCTTATGGACCGGCGCGATTTACTCGTCGACACGCTTTCGTCGCTTATCGACATTACCGTCGACCGCCGTGATCCCGACGAGTTTATGGTCCACACGGCGGGGATCATTTTGGTACAGGGGAATATCGGGCGACAGTTTACCCTTGAACGACGGCCCGGCGACGACGCTTATTCGAGGGTGATGTGGAGCGAGACGGAACAGGAGATGAAATTCCGCGACGGAAGCCTCGCCGCCCTGTTTGAACTGCGCGACGTTACCATCGAGAATGAAATCCTGTCACTCGACACGCTGGCAATGAACCTGATGGATCTGGTGAACGAAGTACACCGTGGCGCTTACGGCCTTAACGGGGTTACCGGCGAGGATTTTTTCGTACAGCGGCCCTATGTGAATAACATCAACGGCAATTACGATCGTTCGGGCGACGGCGAATACGATTCAAGCTATGTCTTTCGCATTAACGGAACCAACCGCCTTGCGCCCAATGATCTGAGCGGCCTTGAGGGCACGATTACCCTGCCGGGCGCCGGGGGTGAACGCGTCGAGGTTTCCTACTATCCCACCGACACGGTCAACGACATTGTCGCGCGTATCAATAATTCCGGCGCCGAAGTGACGGCGCGTTTTAACCGCGAGGGCATGCTCCAGCTCAAGGGAACCCCCGCCGCGGATTTGGAAAATCCGGACTTTGTGATACGCCACGTTGAAGACTCGGGTTACTTTTTGCAGGGATACGCCGGCGTCCTTTTGGGCAGGGGGCCCGAAGGCGCCTATGACTGGGGCGGACCCGACGCGGTTAACGCGCTTGCCGGCGGCGCCAATGAGTACGCCGTGGCGCCCACCGCCCACCCCGCGGGCTGGATCGAAATTAACCCCGTACTCCTGAAGGACAATTCGGCCGTGGCGGCGGGCTTTGGCGAAAACGGCCGCGCCGCCAATCCGGGAAACGGCGAAGCGGCCATTGCCATTGCCAACATCCGTTACGCGCCGGTCATGGTCGGTAAACTCCGCACCTTCGACGATTACTTTGCCGACGCGGCGGCCCGTATCGGGGAACTGGGACAACAGGCCAACGAACAGCGCGAAACCCTGAATCTGACCATGAAGGCGCTCAAGGAATATCGACAGTCGGTCGCTGGCGTCAACATGGACGAAGAGCTTTCGGATCTGATCCGTTACCAGCACGGGTATAACGCCGCGGCCCGCTTTATCACCGTGGTTAATTCCATGCTGGATACGCTGATTAACCGTATGGGTGTCTGACGGCTCCGGGCCGCCGACAACAGGAGGAATGAATGAGAAGAATATCTTCCGATATGCCGAATACCGACATGCAATACCGCCTGCGCAGACAGGAACAGGGACTTGCCAATATTCAGTCGAAACTTGGCGGCGACGGGAGCCGTATCAGGGAACTGCGGGAGGATCCCATGGCCGCTTCCCACGCGATCCGTTACGAGTCATATCTGGCCCGTCTAAACCGTTACGAAAAAAACGCCCAGTACGCGATGGATCATTACGATACCCTTGACAGTTACCTTAAGGAATACAACGAGGTACTCCAGCGTATCCGCGAGCTTGCCGTCGAGGGGGCCAATGGAACCAACGGCCCCGACGAAAGCAAATATATTGCCGTCGAAATAAACGAGCTCCTCAAGGAACTGGTGGCTATCGCCAACAAGACCGGACAGGACGGCAAGCAGGTTTTTGCCGGAGACAAGGCGTTTACCGAACCCTTCCGCCTCGTGGAAGGCTCGGTGGAAGGCGGCGGCGAGTCCATGGTCGTGCGTATTGAATACCGGGGGGCCGGCGCCAACAGGCGAACCGAGATCAGCGACGCTTCCTATACGACGCTCGACATAGGCGGCGGCGAAGCTTTTTGGGCGGAACGGATGAACGTGATTTCCCACACCGACGCCACCGATTACCGCGTCAACGAAGCGACATCGATCTTTGTTGACGGCGTTGAAATACAGCTTAACGCCGGCGACACGGTCGCGGCCATCGCGGCCAGGATCAACCAGAGTACGGCGCCGGTCAAGGCGTATATCGATCCCGAAACCCACGGCCTGGCCCTTACCGGAACCAATCCCCATCTGATACGCATGGAAGACCGGCAGGGTTCGACTACTTTGCAGGATCTGGGCATTATCCGCATGACCAATGATCCCTACGCGCCGAACTGGAACGACAGCGCGCTGGTTTCAGGCGGTTCCGCCTTCGACATGGTGATACGCCTCCGTGACGCGCTCTTTCGCCATGACCAGGAATATACCGGCAGTCAGGGACTGGGCGGCATTGACCTGGCCCTGACCAACATTCAGTCGCATTTGACCGTCGAGGGCAGCCGGAAGGAACGTTCCGAAATGACGAAAAACCGTATCAACGAGGAAATTGCCAACGTAACGGCGGGGCTTGCCCGCGAAAAGTCGCTGGATTATACCGACGCCGCGACGGAACTTGCCCTGATGGACTTTGCCCACCGCGCGGCGCTGCAAACGGCGGCAAAGATCATACCGCCCACCTTGCTGGACTTTTTACGGTAAGTTGCTATTATGGGAATCGGTTACCTGCCGGTTTTAGTCTGCGGCAAAATGCCGCAATAGTAATAGGAGTAAACGGTAAACCTTCGGTTACCTGCCGATTTAATCTGCGGCAAAATGCCGCAATAATAGAGGAGTAGACGGTAAACCTTCGGTTACCTGCCGATTTTAATCTGCGGCAAAATGCCGCAATAGTAATAGGAGTAAACGGTGAAGATACAAACGAAAGCGTACGGACTGGTTGAAGTTGATGAACGGCAGCGGGTAACTTTTCCTTCCGGTCTGTTTGGATTTGAGTCGATAAAAGATTACGTGCTGCTCGACGCGGATAAACAGCCCTTCTACTGGCTCCAGTCGGTAGAGGTGGAGCAGATCGCCTTCATCATCATCAATCCTTTTCTCTTTCGTCCCGATTACGAACTTGATATCGACGACGATCTTGTCAGGGACATCGGCATTGAAAGCCCCGAAAAGGCCCTGATCTTTTCGATTGTTACGATTTCAGAAAACGGCGCCATGTCGGCGAACCTTCAGGGGCCGCTGATCATCAACCGTGACACGAGGGTTGGCAAGCAGGGGGTCCTTGGCGATCCGCGCTGGAAAACAAAACACGACATCCTGGAAGAACTCAAGCAGACGGAACGGGCGGCTTCGGAAAGGAAGGCCCCCTCATGCTGATACTTTCCAGAAAACTCAATGAAAAAATCATGATAGGAGATGATATCGCCGTTTCGATCATCGAAATCCGCGGAGATCAGGTGCGTATCGGCGTCGACGCGCCCAAAACGGTCAAGGTGTTCCGCAACGAAGTCTTTGACGCGATCAAGGCCGAAAACAGGGCGGCCGCCGAATCGACTCCTGTCTTTCCGGAATTTGATTTTGGCAAACGGGAACCGCTTTATACGCCTTAACCGTAAATTGTTCGCGGTATCCGGTTAATACGAGCCTTCGCTCAAACCGGCGCAGCGCTTAAGATGCCGCACGGCTCATTTTTCCGAGTCTCTATGCGCTTCGTAAAGCTGTTCAAAATCTTCAGCAATAGCGTAGAATACATCGATAAGCGCCGGATCAAAATGGGTGTTTTTTGATTCCATCATTTTTTCGACGGTTTTTTCATGCTCTATGGGCGGCTTGTAACTGCGCTGCATGCGAAGCGCGTCGTACACGTCGGCGATTGAAACAATGCGGGCCGCCAGCGGGATCATGTCCCCTTCAAGCTTGAAGGGATAACCGGAGCCGTTCCACCGTTCGTGATGCGAAAGGGCGATTTCCTTTGCCATGGGATTGGGATAGGTTGAAAGAATAAACGCGCCGTTTTTCGTATGCTCCTGCATCACCGTCCATTCCCAGTCGGAGAGCGGGCCTTCCTTGTTAAGAATGTCGTCGGGCGTGCCGATTTTTCCCACATCGTGCATCGTTGAAAGAAAACCGATATTGTCGATAAAGTCGGCGTCGATACGCTCATAACCTTTTTTGTTGAACAGCTCCCTTGCCAGGCGCTGGGAATAATGCTGAACGCGGATAATGTGTTTTCCCGTATCATTGTCTTTAAGTTTTGACGCTTCGAGCAGGCTCAAAAATACGCTGCGGAGCAGGGATTTATTTTCGCCGGTTACATCGTCAAGGAGTACGACAAATTCGGAAGGTTCACTTTGAGAAATATCCGTGGGGAAAATATAAATCTTGGTCAACATCGTAGCCGTTTCGCGGCTTTTGATCTTGACTTCGCCCTTCCATGAATAACCGTTATTGCCCTTGAGCAGGGTCTCGCGTATGGCGCGGATATCTTCCCTTTCAAAAAACTTGCCAAAGATGTCCGTCATGTAGTTACCCGCAAGGCCGTCAAAACTGTTAAACAACTCCGCGCAGACTTTATTCGCGAAAAGAATGCGAAGCTGCCTGTTGACAAACAGCACGGGAAAAATGCTGTTGACAAAAGGATTGGTTTCGGGCGACAGATATGCTTCGGTATCGACGCTCTCTTCGGCGAGTTCTCCGAGTTCCCCGATTTCCTCAATCTCCTCGAGTTCGTCCGGTACGTCCGCTTCTTCCGTTTTGTCCGCCGTGTGTTTTTTAGCCATTCAAGGTTCCGTGAGTGTCGTTTTGTTCGGCATCGCTCTTGCGCAGATACAGGGGGCCGCAGTCCATTCCACTCGTTTTTTCTCCCACGTCCACTATATATTTATTGAGCGCGAAGTGCAACAATTCGGCGGCATAGCCCCTGTTCGGGAAGGGCGCAAGCGCCGATTGGGGAAAGCGTTCCCTTATCAGGGGCATAAAAGCTTCCGAGGCAGGCCCGCAGACGAGAAGGGGAATTTCACCGCGTTCCCGCGCCGTTCCGCTTGACAGCGCGTCCTGATGCCGCGACACCAGATCGGCGATTTCGCCGCTCTTTGCGTCAAGATACGGGGTAAGCCGTTTGTCGTGAAAATACAACGCGGCAAAAAACGCGCGCTGTCTGGCGTCCATTACGGGAAGAACGATGCCGGGCCATGCCGAATGGAACAGCGCGCAGCAATCCAGCGTGGGAACGGGAATGACGGGAATATCCAGAGCCAGAGCCAATCCTTTGGCCGTGGCAAAGCCTATGCGGAGGCCGGTAAAGGAGCCAGGCCCTTCCATGCAGGCGGCCGCATCGAGGTCCGCCTGCGCGAGTCCCGCCGCGCGGAGGAGGGTGTCGGCCGCGCTCATGATAAGCTCCGAGTGCCGCTTTCCCCCGTTAATTTCGAGGTAGTAGCGGCCTTCCCCTGCCGCCAGGGCCAGGGAAAAGACATCTGAGGCGCAGTCAAAGGCGATAAGATTCACAACGCCAATCCGCGTATCGCAATTTCCCGCCGGCCGTCTTCCAGAACACTTATGCTGACCATAACAGATTCGGCGGGCAGCGCGCCGCTGATTTTTTCGGGCCATTCGACGACCGAAACGCCGCCGCCGCCTATCACTTCTTCCCCGCCTATTTCGTAGAAATCCCGTTCGCCGCCAAGCCGGTACGCGTCAATGTGGTTCAGGGGAAGGACGCCTTCGTATTCGCTGATAATCGTGTAGGTCGGGCTGGTTGTTTCTTCTTCGATGCCCAGTCCCCTGGCTATGCCCCGCGTAAAGGTTGTCTTTCCCGCTCCCAGGCTGCCCGAAAGGGCGACGACATTCCCGCTTCGCAAGACGCCTGCCAGGGCTTCACCCAGGGCCTCTGTTTCATAAGGGGCGCCGGTGTAAAAAATTCCGTTATAGGGGGAGGCCACCGGTTTCATCCAGTGCCGAAATAAACTTTTTAATTTCTCTGGTAAGGGGGAGCAGCGGATAGTCAACCGGCGCAAGACTGTTGACTATCACCTCGTTTACGCCGGTGGGTTTGGTTTCCACGGTAAAGTCGATCTGCTTTTCTTCTGTTTTGCCAACCAGCTCGATGACAAGGACCCCCGAAAAGAGGCGGCGGTAGTAGATGGGAACGTCCTTGCGGATCAGGTTTTTTATAGTGACTATCTTCATTTCTAATCTGAATACTAAAGGAATTCCGCTTTCCGGTCAATTGTTGCGCCGCTCGAAGGCCGGACGCTTAATCGAGGCTGTTCCAAAACTTCAGTTTTGGAACAGCAACCTTAAAGGCTCAATCGTCAACATATTCAAACACCAGGGCGTTGATCACGTTCATCGCGTTGCGGGGAACTTTTAAAAATTTGACGTGCATAATCGCGCTGGAAACGCTCCCGCGGTTGATTCTGAGCACCTGTCCCAGCACGGCGATGGGAAGGGCCGTGTGTACCGTGGAAAGCTCTATCTTGATACGCGAACCTGCCGCCGCCGATGAAGAAGTTTTGATGGCGCAGCCCCCTATGGAAACGTCGGTAAGGGATCCGGTCATGCGGCGGGGATCCACCACCATGCGGGGAGGCTGTTTTTTGTTTTTGGAATCCTCGATGCGGACCAAATGGAAATCGCAGTTTAACGCGGCCTGACGCCGCCTGAAACGGCGCTGGGTCATCGCCTTGGGACGGCCCGAGTGGGAAAGAACCAGGGCCGGCCCGAACGAGGTGTCGGTTGAGCCCAATACCTGGGTGTCAAAGGAAAAGCCCTTGTTGGTTTTGGTAAAGAAGGCCAAAGAAGCCCTCGTACCCCTTGGAAATTTCACCAGACTGCCGATAGCGTTCCGGGGGCAGTCAACCTGTATGCCGTCATTTTTGGAAGAGATCACCTTGACCGGATAGGACTCGCCGTTCACCGCAAGAACCGCGGCCATATTGGACGAAATATGCTGGGTCGAAGGAGCCGCGGGAGTCGTATTGTGGTACATTTCGATGGTGTTCCGCACCGAAAAAAGCATGCCCATTCTCTGCTGGGCTTCTTCGTCGGTATTGGCGCTTTTTTCTATCTGTTTGTACGCCCGCTTGAAAACCTTGTCCAGCGAGGAAGGAGTCGCCAGGATATGCTCCGGATCGTTAATGCCGCTGGAACGCAGCACATATTCCAGTACCTTTATCTGCTCCTTTCTAAGGCCGTAGGTTCTGGCGGCGCGGTGCAGGGCAAACGCCGAAAAATGCCGCGCGCCTCCTCCTCCCCGGCTGCCGCGCTTGCCCGGATTGACGCCGTTTTTTACCAGATTTGTTACCAGCACGATCAGCAGTATCACGCCGATGGAAACGAGGATCAGAGTCCCCGCCAACGGATCATCTTCCTTGAAATATTGAACGCTTTCCTGTAACAAAAAAAGATTTTTCACCTGGGTGTTTCCTCCCCGCCCGCCTTAAACGACATGAGCGCCTGCCCCAGCGCGGTTATACGCGGAGCAAGTTCGTATTCCGCCAGGTCTCCCGCCAGTACAATGTCCCTGTTTTCATAGGCGTTGACAAGCTCCCTCAGCGCGGCGCCGAACTCATCCATATAGGCGCGCAGTTTGACCTGCCCCTCAATACCGTCGGGCCGGGGCAGGACGGGCGTTTCGGTATCGCAGCCGTACTGCTTGAAGATAAAGAGCATGCGGTAAATTTTTTCTGTCAGGCCGGAAAAAAGCGTGATGGTTTCCGCCGCTCGGGCGTCCTTGCCGGTCTGCACGTCAAGGTTCAAATCTTCCATGCGCCCGGCAATTTCGATTATCAGCGGATTAAGATTCGCCGCCTCGCGGGAAGGATCGCGGATCTCGCGGATACGCTCGTCAATCAGGGGAAGCAGCGGAGAGGCCGCGCCGCTTAAAACTTTAAGGACCGCGCCGTGAAGATACGGATCGTTTTTCCCAAGGAACGAAGACGCCGCTGATTTTTCCCAGTTTTCGCGGAACGCTTTTTGCTCCGCCTCGGGCGCGTTATCGTACCGTTCCAGATTATGACGCAGTTCGCCGAGCAGGTCAAACATCAGCTGGGTCCAGCTTGAAGTAATAACATCGAGCGTCTCTATGCCGGAAAGGGGCAGGGTAAAAGCCTCGTCCAGCGACGCGCTGCCGTAGCTTTTGCCGTCAACGGAGAGGCCGCTGAGGTACTGGCCTGAACCTTGAAGCCATTCGTCAAGGCCGGACATAACTTCGCCCAAAGTTGTTTCCGACTCCAGGATGATGTCAGCCTTTTGTCCGTTGATGGTGACGTTTTTCATGATTACCGGTTATTGTTGGCCCGCTGACTGAATTGATCGAGTGAGGTACCCAATTTTTCCATACGCGAATAGGCCCCCTCCATCTGTCCATACTGTCTTTTAAGGGACGCTTCCTTTGCCTCAAGCTGACGGTCCAGCGTCACGATACGCCGCTGTTCCTGATCGATTTTGGTGTCGATGGTTCCCGTTTTAAGGGTGATGATGCCCCCTGTTTCGACATAGGATTTGGTCATCGCCTCGAGCGCCACCGAAATTCCAGAATCGGCTATAAGGTCGCCGTCGGTATCGAGGCCAAAGAGCTGCTGAATTGCGGGCAGTTTCGCGGCGAGGGCCGCGTCCAAAACTTTTTCGTCAATTTCCAGATAGCCCCGCAGGCGGGAAGGATCATAGCCTGTCGACGCGCCGGCGCGGCGCACGTCGGTGCCTACGCCGATCTGGGCAAGCATGGAAAGATCCCTTTCCATGAGGGTAGGGTAAGCGCCGGTTACGATGCGCTGAATTCCGTTCTTGAACTGGCTCAGGGTCGTTTCGCCGGAAAACACCCCGAGCCGTTCGCGCATTTCCCTTTGCTCGTCGCCGCTCAGATAGGACAGTTCCTCGATGATCTTTTCATCGTTGCGGGTAAGTACGTTAAGCTCGGCGACAAGGCGGTTGTAATTCCCCACCAGGGAAATGATCGCGTCTTTTACCGCTTCCCTGTCCGGCTCGACGTTAAGGCGCACCGGCGTGTCCGAGGGTGATTTGGCGATAACGGTAACACCGGGGATCAGGTCGCCGATTTCATTGGAAGGCCGCGTAATCTCAATGCCTTCCATTTCGATAACGGCGTCCTGGGCACGGGAAAGGGCGTTCGCGGGGGCGTTTCGCCTGTTTTCATCGGGATCGAAAACCGTTACATTCCGTATAAAAAAATCACGGTTGGTATTTTTATTGACGATTTCGAGCGACGCCACTTCTTTGCCGCCCGAAATGCCGGAAAGGGTATACCTGCTTTGAAGAAAGCCCTCGGAATCCTGCACGAGGGGAAGATTGGCGGCGCTTCCGTCGCTAAAGCGCAGGGAGAGCATCGCCATATCGTCGACACGCAGCGGCGGGGGAGGGGGCTTCCACTCGGGTATGTCGAGGGCGGACGGATCGTTTTCGACGGTGATCCCGCCGTAGGTGACGGACCCCGGCGCGGGAAGGACAGGGCTTTCCGGCGGCGGGGGTACGGGAGGATCGCGCTTGATTCTGGTCGATGTTTCAAAACTTAACTGTATGTTTTTTCCCGCGCTCAAAAGCCGGGCCGCCTGGGAAAATTGCAGGCTGTTTTTTTCGCCCGCCGGAACGGAAATATCCCCGGAGCTTACCTGGGCGCGGCTTACTCCCGCGGCGGTAATTGCCGGATCGATCTGCGCCTCGGGGGCCGATCTCAGCATGCCCAGGGTACGGGCAAGGTTTTCGGCGGCGCCCTGGAAGACGAGCTTGTTTGCCGCGCCGGTTACCAGCGATTCGATCAGCAGCGACTGCGAGCCCTGTTTAACCGAAATAAGATCCGCGTGAAGTTTTCCGCGGCCCCGGCGGTTGATCGCCTCGACAAAATCTTTGGCGCTGCCGCCGCGAAAGTTGAGGCTGATTTCATCTTCGCCTATTCTAAAGCCGTAGTTTCCTTCTTCGATTTTGACGGAATTTTCGAGCGGATCGGAAAGAAAACGGTCGGCCGCGGCAATCTGTTTGACGGTAAAAACACGTTCCTGCTCCACCGCCTGCCTCGTGGCTGTCGCGGTAAGCGTCGATTCGTCGGAAGAACGGGCAATGCGTTCGTTAAAGGGATTTTGAAACGAGTAGAGGGTGCGGGAATTTTCCCGCAAGGTTGTGATGCGCCGCCCGACCTCCTGCCAATACCCTTTTTCCGACCGGAGCGTTTCGATCTGTTTTTCGGCGCGTTCCCTGGGAATACGTTCGACCTTCATCAGGTCTTCAATGAGCGTCTCGGTATTGAACCTGCTTTTTACGCCGGGTACATAAATGTCGGACATAACCCTCCCCCAAACCTTCGTTGAGACGTCACGATGACGTGACGCTCACTGCCCGGAATAACGGCCCGGGCCGCCTTATATCCGCTCGTCGAACAAAAATCCCAAAGTCTCCTTGATCCGCGAATGAAGCCTTTGCAGCTCTTCGGGCGGAAGCACCTTGATCACCTTATCGGTCTCAGGGTCAATAACCTTTACGGTTACCTCGTGAGACCGGTGATCCACAACAAATTTAAGTTTTTTGTTAAAGGCAAGAGTTATTTTTTCAAGATCCGCCATAACCGACTCGACGGGAGCGACGCGCCTGTTTCCGGGAAGCGACGCCTCGACTTTTGCCATAACAGCCGCTTTGTGTTCGGCGGTTCGGACGCTGCGTGTCAAATCCTGGGAGAGATCCTGCTGGGGAAATCCGTTTCCTGCCGCGGCAATCTGGATACTCATGGTATTCCACCTCCTTGTGACTAAAAAAGAAACAGGGGGAGGGCGCGAGCTCCCCCAATTTCTTGTACCCCGTACGGGGACTCAAAAGACGACGTCCAGATGTCTCTTGAGTTCGGGTGAAAGCGGGAACCAATCCGTAAGGATTAACTTCCGCGGTCCGTTACCCGAGCAGCTGCAGAACCGATTGGGTCCGCATATTGGCCTGGGCCAACATGGCGGTTCCCGCCTGATTAAGAATGCTGTCCCTGGTGTAGTCTACCACTTCGGAAGCCATATCGGCGTCCCGGATGCGGCTTTCGGCAGCCTGCAGGTTTTCCGCCGCAATGGCAACGCCGTCGGCGGCCATTTCGAAGCGGTTCTGGTAAGCGCCCAGGTCGGCCCTTTGACGGGAAACCTGTTGAAGCGCCGCATCGACCATCCCGATAGCCTGGTTGGCTTCAACGGGGGTGGCGATAGACACAGTGCCGGTATCACCCTGGGCGGTCTGCAAGCCAAGAGCCTGCGCGGTCATGGTACCGATAAAGACCTGTTCATTCTGGTCCATATTGGCGCCTACCTGGAACTGCATAACCCTGTTCACCGCGGAATTCTGGGCAAACGCGCCGGTCAGCATGTTCATTCCGTTAAATTGAGCATGGCTCGCAATACGGTTGATCTCGTCGACCAGCTGGGAAACTTCGACCTGTATCTGCATACGGTCTTCGTCGGTGTAGATGCCGTTGGCGGACTGTACCGACAGTTCCCTGAGGCGGTGAAGAATATCCTGGGTCTCCTGAAGGTAACCTTCGGTCGACTGGATAAAGGACACGCCGTTCTGGATATTGCGCTCCGCCTGATTAAGGCCCCGGATCTGGCTCCTCATTTTTTCGGAAACCGCGAGTCCGGAAGCGTCATCGCCGGCGCGGTTAATCCGCATGCCCGAGCTGAGTTTTTCGATACTCTTGGCTACATCGGCATTGGTTACCCCGAGCTGGCGGTCGGCGTACATGGCGCTCATGTTGTGATTAATAATCATATAACCCTCCTTGAGTTGGTTAACCGCAGCAATCCATGCCGCGGCCGCGCCGTACTGGAATCCCGCGAAAGGGCTTTCGCGCCGCCCATTCCGCAAAACTCTGGAACGGTACGAATCCGCCTTTCCCGGTGGAAAAGCGGATTGATACCGTAGTACTGCCCCGCTTTGCCTGGGCATCGCGGTTCAACCCGAGGGTGTCTGTCAAAAAACCTTTTACGGGGCAGAGCCCCCGATTCTCACGAAGGAACCCCGGGGGCCGCTGACGGCCCCCAATGAGTCCTCTTCAACTTTACAATACTATACTATTGTAGAAGTTGCAAGACCGAAGTTGCCCGCTGGTTGGCCTGGGCCAACATGGCGGTGCCGGAGTTCACCAGTATCTGGTTGGTCGTATAGCTTACCATCTGGTTTGCCATATTGGTGTCCCTGATCCGCGATTCCGACGCCTGGAGGTTTTCCGCTCCGATGTCAAGACCGCGCACGGCGTGTTCAAGCCGGTTCTGGTAAGCGCCCAGATCGGCCCGCTGTTTGTTGATGATCTTGAGCGAGGTATCCAGGGTTCCGATGGCGCGGTTGGCGTCGTCGGGGGTGGCAATGGAAAGGAAACTGCCGTCTCCCACATTGCGCAGTCCCAGGCCCATGCTGGTCATGGTGCCGATGAATACCTGCTCGCGCTGATCCATGTTGGCGCCGATGTGGAACCACATGGAAGCGGTGACCACATTGTTGCCCTGGGCGCGGGCAAAACGGCCGGTGAGCATGTTCATGCCGTTAAACTGGGCGTGGCTCGCGATACGGTCCACTTCGTCCACCAGCTGGGAAACTTCGACCTGTATCTGCATACGGTCTTCGTCGGTGTAGATGCCGTTGGCGGACTGAACAGCCAGTTCGCGCATGCGCTGGACAATGTCTTCGCTTTCCTGGAGGTAGCCTTCGCTTACCTGAATGAAGGAAATGCCGTTGGAAGCGTTCGCCGACGCCTGGTAAAGGCCACGGATCTGGCTTCGCATTTTCTCGGACACGGCGAGGCCGGAAGCGTCGTCGCCCGCGCGGTTAATGCGCAGTCCCGAGGACAGTTTCTCCATGTCTTTGGTAAGGCTCGCGTTGGTAACCTTGAGAGAGCGGTCAGCGAACATGGCGCTGAGGTTGTGGTTGATGATCATGTCATCCTCCTTGAAATGTATGGGAAGACGTCCCTGTCTTCCTTTGGCTCAAGTATGCTCCGAAAAGGCCGATACTCTGAACAAGCGCCGGTCTACCCAACCGCGGATAGGGCCGGATTATACTCCGCCAGTTCCATTATCGGCAGTTCCCGCAAAAACTTGAGCGTTATTCTCGATATACGCTTTAATATACGGGCTCATTCCCGCTTTTTTCAGTTTTTTTCCGCAAAAAGGAGGAGGCTCCGCCATTGCCACAGGACGGGGCCCTGTTGAAAGCGGACGCCGAGCAGACGGCGGAGTTCTTCAAGGTCCGGCCCGCCCAGCGAAGCGCCTATTGCTTTTCCCCAGGGTGATTTGGCAAACCAGGCGGCGGCGTCCTTTTCGGTGACAAGGCGTTCTTCGCGGCGTTCGAGCGTTTCAATTTGTATGGAAAAGCCCGCTTCTTTAAAGGCGTCCCCGAGTGTTTCGGCGGTCCAGGACCACGAAGCGCCATTTTCCGTGAAAAACGCCTCTTCCGCCTCGCGGAGACGGGCCAAGAGCCGTTCCGTACCGGCGGAAAGCCGTCCCGCCGTGCCGGAATATTCCGCCGTGCGGGCGTTTACGGGCGGCGGTTCGGCCAAAAGCGCTGAAACGCGCTGGCCCAGCGGAGGGGGTGAGGCGCTGAGGCAAAGCGCGCCGCCGTCCAGCAGGGCCGCGGCGGCGCGCGCCCAGGCCGCGAAGGCTTTGTACGGATCGACACCGCCGAAACCCCTGCGCCAGGGTTCCCGCGCGGCAAGGCAATCGAAGATAGGGGTTCCGAAAAGCGCCCGCGCTTCTTCGGGATCGGGCAGGGCCGGAGTTTCCGGGATTACGGCGAAAAGCGGCTTTTCCGTTTCATCCAGATGAAGCCGAAGGCCCTCCAGCGCTTCCCGCGCCGCGGGGGAGGCGACGACGGCGGCGCACAGGCCTTCGGGGACCCTGCGGAGGGCTTCCCAGAGCAGCAGGCCGTCGCCGGCGTTGGCGACAAGGATACGATCGTGGCGGGCGGGGGCGAGTTTCTCGAGGATCGCGTCGCGATCCTCGAGAAGAAGGGCGCTGCGGCCCGACTCGAGGCGTTTGAAAGCGCCCTCGCGGCCTTTGGACGCCGGCGACCAGGAAAGAATTTCGCCGTCCGCGGCGGCGGCCAATCCCGTATCGGCGCCGAGCAGGGCCGCCGCCTGTAATTCCCGCCTGCGGAGCACTTCGCCGCGTATCACGCCTTCGTAACCCGATTCGCCGGGGGTGTAAAAAACACGGCCCCGCAGGGCGCTGGGAAGATACTGCTGGGCGGCCCAGTGATCGCGGTAGGCGTGAGGATAAAGGTAGCCCTCGCCGTGGCCGAAGCCTTCCGCGTCACGGCTCTTGTCGCGAAGGTGATTGGGCACTTCGGCGTCTTCTTTTTCCACTTCGCCGAGCGCGTCAAAAAAAGCCATGGCCGAGTTTGATTTGGGGGCCGTCGCCAGATAGAGACAGGCGTGGGCGAGAGGGTAATTTCCTTCGGGAAAACCGATGCGTTCGAAGGATTCGGCGCAGGATAAAACCACCCGCAGGGCGGCGGGATCGGCAAGGCCGACGTCTTCGCTGGCAAGAATGATCATGCGGCGGAAGATAAAAGCGGGGTCTTCGCCGGCGCGGACCATTTTGGCAAGCCAGTAGAGGGCGCCGTCGGGATCGCTGCCCCTGACGCTTTTGATAAAGGCGCTGATCGTGTCGTAATGGTAATCGCCTTCCTTGTCGTAGAGAACGGCCCGCCGCTGTATGCTTTCTTCCGCCGCCTGAAGGGAAATTGACACGGCCGCCCCTTCGGGGGGCGGCCAGGCGGCGGGGGAGGTTTCGACGGCCAGTTCCAGCGCGTTGAGGAGGGAGCGGGCGTCGCCGCCGGCGACTTCGACCAGATGTTCCAGAGCGCCCGCCTCGAACGAAACGCGCCACGCGCCGTAACCCCGCTCGCGGTCGGCCAGGGCGCGGCGGGCGGTTTCCAGAAGGCCGCCGGGGGAAAGGCTTTTAAGCTGAAAGATACGGCTGCGGCTGACGAGGGCGCGGTTGACTTCAAAAAATGGGTTTTCCGTGGTGGCGCCGACAAGGATCACCGTGCCGTTTTCTACCCAGGGAAGGAGGGCGTCCTGCTGGGCCTTGTTCCAGCGGTGTACTTCGTCAACAAAGAGAATGGTCCGCTTGCCGTAGAGGCGGCGGCGCTCGTCCGAGCGATCGATTGCCTCGCGTATGTCCTTGATGCCCGAAAGAACGGCGTTGAGGCTTTCGAAGGCGCTTTTGGTGGTATTGGCGATGACGCGGGCCAGGCTGGTTTTGCCCGTTCCCGGCGGCCCGTAAAAGATGACCGACGAAAGCCGGTCGGCCTGGATTGCCCTGCGAAGGAGGCGGCCGGGACCCACGATGTGGTCCTGGCCGGCAACTTCGTCCAGCGTGCGGGGCCGCATGCGGTCCGCCAGCGGGCCGTCGCCGCTTTTGCCCGCGGTAAACAGTTCATCCATGCGGCGAGCCGAAGGCCGTGCGGGGGACTAATAGCTGTTGTTTTCGCCGTTCCATTGGGCCGATCCGCCTCGGTCACGGTAGGAAAACAAACCGTCCTTGACGGTGCCGGCAAAGACAACGGGTTTGCCGTTGGCGTTTATACGGGTACCGGCGGGCGCGCAGATTATCGAGTTGACGGCATGTTTTCCCAGGGTACTGGCGTAGGTATCGCCCGATTTTATGCTTGACAGTAATGAAGAGCCGGGAGTATATAACTGATTGCTTGCCAAAATAAATTCACGGTAACCGTAGGAATAGGTTCCGCTTCCGCGTATAAGGCCAAGAAGAAGAAGTTGCGGACTCGTGGTGGGCGGACGCGTCCACAGTGCCATGCCGCCCGAAAATGTCCCGCCGCCCGAGACCTTATTAAATGATCCGGCGGAACCACGATAAACCGTGTCGGGAGTAACCGCGTAAATGTCTGTGCCGTCCGTAATAATGCCGAGGAAATCTCCTGAAACGACCTGTGTAAGGGGATTTGCCGTTGCCGTTGGGGGATCCGCAATCTTATAGATACCGCTTTTTGTTGCCAGGTAATATGTTGTTGTACCGTCATATACGGCGCCCATTAACAGGCCGGCGGAACCAAGGTCCCTCATGCTTCCACCTGTAGAAGTACAGGTGGAAATTTGTCCCGCGCTTCCAATAAACAGATAGTTTCCCGCGCCGAATATTTGTTGGGCGCCGTC
>JAITBL010000022.1 GCA_031283575.1 Treponema sp.
ACCCGCGCGTACGCGCGGGTCCGCCGCCTCACTGGCGGAGGCCGCCGGCGGGACTGCCGGCGGCGAATGATTTTGTTTACCAGATTCGGGGATTAAAGCCGGGCGGACTTATAATGTCGACCATGTCTCCGGCCTGTTCAATCACATAAAAACCCTGTTTGAGGGTGTACTCGCGCACATTGACCGGAAAAATCGCCCCCGCGACAGCGCCGTAGAGTTTACGCTTGTCACCCCGCTTGTCAAACCACCGGCGCAGTTTTTCCATACGCTCAAGATGTTCCTCTATGTCACTGTTGTTCGGCTGGGCTTTAACTTCTACCGCCATGGCGCAATCGCCGTTTTCCAGAAAGGCGTCGATTTGCGCGTAGATGCGGTTGGTATCATCTTCGATAAGCACGTTCGGTCCTGATTTTTCAAACGCATAACCGAATTTTTTGAATTTTTTGTGCAGATTTGGTATAAACATATGCTCAACGACAAGGCCGAATTTTCGCCCCAAATCACCGACGATTTTTCGGGTTTCATTCTGGGACTTTTCCAGCTCAAGGTGGGTTTGTTTTATCATCCGGTCGGTTTCCTGCATCCGCCGGTCGGTTTCCTGCATCTGTTCGCGGTTTTCCATAAGCGCGGCCCAGACCTTTTCAAAACTTAAACCTTCGGTGTCAGGATATGGTACTTGCGCTGCTCCCATGCTTCCAATATGCAGATAATTGGCCGGTAAGTCAACCTTGGCTGCCGCGCGGCCCTTTCCCGGAATCCAATTCCACAAGACGTTTCTGTAAATTCTTTTCGCCGGTAATATCCTGTATATTTCCCAGAACAAAAAGCCTGCCCTGGCCCCGGTCCACGGGGACAAAATTACAGCGGAGTATCAGCTGTTCTTTTGTTTCGGGGTTCACGTAGGCCAGTTCCTGAATGGGGTTCAAATCTTCCAGCATTTTTTCATTAAATTTATGGCTGAACACCACGGAACGGTTAAAAAGCAGAACAAAGTATTCTATCAAGCTGGTGATGACGGTTTGCGGAACTGACGAAGCGATAAAGTCGGTAAACTTTCCTCCCCGGAGATCTTTTATCCCCAGGACCGTCTCCAAAAACCTGGAATACTGATCCTGGATGATAAAATTCTTGTCCATAAAAAAGAGGCCCACCTTGAGGGCGTCCTTCATGGCGGCGATGGTGTCCCGTTCTTCCTTGAGGGCCTCGGAGGCCGCTTCGGCGGCGTCCCTGAGTTCCCGGAGGCGCTGGTTTTGCCTGTTGACCCCGTTGACCAGATAGAGGTACGCGATAAAACCGATGATGACAAAAAGGGCGGATACGATGAGCTGCCGGGTTATCTGGGACCAGAGGCGGTCGTATATTTTTTCGGCCTTAAAATCACAGCCGATAACGCCCACCGCTTCCCCCGCGGAATTAAGGACAGGCCCGAAGATTGAAACCACCCAGCCCCACTGGTTGTTAAAGTCCAGGCTGCTGACCTGGAAGGTTTTGGTCTCCAGGGTTCGCAGGACCGGTTTCAGGTAGCTGGAAATGTCTTCTTCGGCTCCCAGGGGAGAAAAGGCCTCTTCGTCGTCCGGAGGAGCGCTGCCGTCGATGATATAGCGGAACACCGGCCCTCCCGCCGGCGCCATGGTGTACAAATAGATACAGTTGGTTTTTTCCTTGACGTCCAGCATCGCCAGCCGTGTCTCTTCGTACCAGGGGTCCTGGGGATCGAGGCTGAGGCTCAGGGCCTCAAAGGCGTCCCCGTCAATGAGGGCGGCGGTTTCTTCCACAATGGGGCTCCCCAATTCGTACCCAATGGTTTCGGTTATCCCCACCAGCTGCTGCAGGGAGGTAATAATGACGATGGAATAGACGGCAATAACAAAAAGTACAAAAAATAGCGTGAACTGAAATTTTAAAGACCGTGGTCTTTTTTCTTTTACCGCCTTCTGCGGTAAAGACACATTTGTATCCATTGGTTTTTCCTTACCCTCTTTAATAAAATAAATTGAGCCAGTTCCAAAACCCCATGGTTTTTCCACTGGCTTCGGAGTTTCGTAAGTTTTAAATCCTTATGTAATAAGGATTTAAAACTTACGAAACATCCTGCATTCAAGGAAGCTGTTCCAAAAACTGAAGTTTTGGAACAGCCTCAATTATATCACACTTTCTTTACAAACGGCCTGTTTTTTCCTACTTTTTTCCCAGCTCGCCAATCCGCGCGATTTCGTCGCGGATCGCGGCGGCTTCCTCAAATTCAAGTTTTTTGGCGTGCTCGAGCATTTCGTGTTCAAGGGCCTTGACAAGGAGTTTGCGCTGGGCGGGGACCAAAACGTTGTAGGATTTCTTGAGGACCTCGATAGAAGCTTCGGCGGCGTTTACGGCTTCTTCGGCGTGGCGTTCAAGAATGTCGGTTATCGCCTTGCGCACGGTGGCGGGGGTAATGTGGTGTTCGGCGTTGTAGGCGCTCTGCAGTTCGCGGCGGCGCGTGGTTTCGGCCATGGCCGCCTCCATGGCTTCGCTCATGCGGTCGGCATACATGATCACCTTGCCGGCGGCGTTCCGCGCCGCGCGGCCGATGATCTGGACCAGGCTGGTAAGTGAGCGCAAAAAACCAATCTTGTCGGCGTCAAGAATCGCGATAAACGAAACCTCGGGCAAATCGATGCCTTCGCGCAGAAGATTAATTCCCACCAAAATATCGAACTCGCCGGTTCGCAGGGCGGTAAGAATTTCGACCCGCTCAATGGTTTCCACTTCACTGTGTATGTAACGCACCTTGAGTCCCAGGCCGCTTAAATAATCGGTAAGGTCTTCGGCCATTTTTTTTGTCAGCGTTAAAATCAGGGAGCGTTCTCCCGCCGCGATACGTTTGTTCACTTCGGTATAAATATCTTCCATCTGGCCTTCGCTGGGACGCACTTCAATCTCGGGATCCAAAAGTCCCGTAGGACGGATCAGCTGCTGGACGACACGGGCGGACTTTTGCTTTTCTTCTTTTCCCGGAGTGGCGGAAACATAAATCGTCTTGTACAGCCGCTCCTCAAATTCGTCGTAACGCAGGGGCCGGTTATCCAGCGCGCAGGGCAGGCGAAAGCCGTAGTCGACGAGGTTGGTTTTACGGCTCCGGTCTCCCGCGTACATCGCTCCAATCTGGGGCAGGGTAACATGACTTTCGTCGATAATCGTAAGGTGTTCTTTGGGAAAGTAATCAATGAGGGTGTCGGGCGGCTCGCCCGGTTTCCGCCCCGCCAGCGGCGCCGAATAATTTTCGATACCCGGGCAGTAGCCCATTTCGTTGAGCATCTCAAGGTCGTACTCGACCCGTGTTTTAAGCCTTTCGGCCTCCAGGTTTTTTTCGGCCGCTTTAAGTTCTTTATAGCGCCGGTCCAGTTCATCGCGAATCAGCGGGAGCGCTTCCTTTACCCGTTCTTCGGGCATGACGAACTGTTTGGCGGGATAGATCACGGCGCGGTCCAGGTTTTCAAGGTTTTTTCCCGATAGGGGATCGAAACGGCGGATGCGCTCCACCTTGTCCCAGTCCAGATCGATACGGTAGGCCTCTTCGAGATAGGCGGGGAAAATTTCGATAGTGTCGCCGCGCCGGCGGAAGCGCCCCCGCTCAAGCACCGCGTCGTTACGCTCGTATTGCAGTTCCACAAAACGGCGGATCAGGGCGCCGGCGTCAATCGTTTCTCCCGTAATAAACTGGGCGGTCATTTGGCGGTAAATCTCCGGCGTAGCCAGGCCGTAAATGCAGGAAACGGTGGCGACGATGATCACGTCCCCGCGCTCCATAAGGCTTCGGGTGGCGGAGAGCCGGAGCCGCTCAACCTCTTCGTTGATCGACGCGTCTTTTTCTATATAGAGATCCCTGCTTGCCACATACGCTTCGGGCTGATAGTAGTCGTAGTACGAAACATAATATTCCACCGCGTTATGGGGAAAAAAGCCCTTGAATTCGCGGAAAAGCTGGGCCGCCAGGGTTTTGTTGTGGCTTATCACCAGCGTGGGCATCTGAACCGCCTCGACGATCTTGGCTATGGTAAAAGTTTTGCCCGATCCGGTTACCCCCTGCAGGGTCTGATACTTGTCCCCCGCCTTAATTCCCGCCGCCAAAGTTTCGATGGCCTGACCCTGGTCTCCCGCGGGCCTGAAAGGGGCCGTTACTTCCAGTGAACGCATAGCGTAACTATACGGCGCGGCGCTTCCTTTTTCTACTCACCACCACGAACCGAAAGTGGGCGCACGGTATAGCGCTGCGCCGGAAAGCCTGCGCTTAATTCCGTATGATCCGAAGCATGGACTCCGGTAAAACGGAACCTGAAAGCGCCTTTTCGCCTTATGGACCGCGGGTCCTGTCGGCGGCACCCCACACCCTTGCACACATCGACGCCCTTCGGGACGCGGCTTGCGCCGCTCGTCTCAAAGTGTTCCAGGGTGTGAGGCCCCCGCCACCGCCACCCGCTACAAACACTGGCGGCCTAACGCTTTCCGCACACTACACACATGCTTCGGGCAAACAATCCGTAGCGGCTTTCCGGCAATTGCCGGCTATAACGTCTCAAGGCCCCCTTTGGGGACTTTTCTTCAACATAAACATTTATTGGGGTATAAGGCGCCTTACTGCGTTTTTATCAGACGGTAACATTTGCGGGCGCCACGCCGTGTTACGTTAGATGGTAAAGCCACGCTCGCCAGCTCGCGCGCATTCCT
>JAITBL010000029.1 GCA_031283575.1 Treponema sp.
TTCCTCTTCCTCCTCCTCTTCTTCCATGCCTTCAACGATTTCTTCTTCCACTACGTCGACGCAGTCCATAAGGGTTATTATCTCCATCCCCGCTTCGTCCGGCTCTATGCTTTCCAGTATCTGTTCGACCCACTCATCGCTTTCCCCTCCTACATAGATAAACACATCGCTGTTCCGTATGGCGATAATGTCCTGGGGAGCCGGTTCGTAAGAATGGGACTCCGCGCCGGGTTTAAGCAGCATCGTAAGCTGTACCCTGTCGCCGGCTATGGCCCTGACAAAGTCGTAGGGGGCAAAGATCGTGGTTACCACGCCAAGAGTCTGATTGGATTCCGGTTTTTTTTCACAGGACATAAAGACGCCCAGAAAAATCAAAACCGCCGCAAAGGAAAAAATTTTTTTCATAACTACTCCTTATCCTGCGGCACTTTGCCGCAGATGTTAATTGGAAGGGAAGCGACGCTTCCCGTATACTCCTTATAAGATCCTGCGGCACTTTGCCGCAGACGTTGAATCGGAAGGGAAGCGACGCTTCCCGTATACTCCCTTATAGAACCCTGCGGCATTTTGCCGCAGATGTTGAATCGGAAGGGAAGCGACGCTTCCCGTATACTCCCTTAATATGAAAATGATTTTCAATTTCATATTGACTTTACCCTACCGGATATTTTTGATATAGTCAACCATAAAGCCCCTTAAAACGCGGAAAATCATTTTGGAGGCGTCGAGATTGATGGTTTTTAACGCCGTTTTCTCAGAGGGAATGAATTATCAGGTTATTTTGACAGGGATACTATGAATTGTGGGTCAAAAATACCCCAAACCTTATTCCCACTCAATCGTAGCGGGGGGTTTGCTCGAAATATCGTAGGTAACGCGGCCAATTTCTTTTACCGTGTTGGTGATCAGTGTTGAAATTTCGATAAGATCCTTTGACGGGAAAGGGTACACATCGGCGGTCATGCCGTCGGCGCTGGTGATTGCCCGCAGGGCCAGCACCCAGCCATACTTGCGCACATCACCGGCTACGCCCACCGAACGTATGGAAAGGAGCACCGCGAAGGCCTGCCAGATTTCATCGTAAAGGCGCCGTTTCTTCAATTCGCTTACAAAAATCGCGTCGGCTTCACGCAGAATATCGCACTTCTCTCTGGTTACTTCGCCCAAAATGCGCACGGCGAGTCCGGGCCCGGGAAAGGGATGGCGGCGCACCACTTCTTCGTCCACGCCAAGGAGGCGGCCCAGGGCGCGCACTTCGTCCTTGTAAAGTTTGTCCAGCGGTTCAATGATGCGCCCCTGTCTGCGTTTGGCGTCGACCAGGGGGGTGCCCACATTGTGGTGACTCTTAATCACGCGGGCTTTCCTGCCGACGCCCTTGCCGCTCTCGATAAGGTCCGTGTACAGGGTGCCCTGGGCAAGAAAGTATGAATCGTCCAGTTCCAGGCGCGCCACTTCGCGCTCCTGTATTGTCATAAAAAGATCGCCTATGCATTTTCGTTTTTCTTCGGGACCGCTTTTTCCCCTGAGCGCCGCGAGGAATTCTTCGCCGCACATGACGACATGCACGTGCCGCGCGCCCAATTTTTCCAGGGCCGTCCGTACCTGCGCCGTTTCGTCTTTGCGCATAAGGCCGGTATCCATGTACATCAGATGAACCTGATCGGCGCCCAGCGTTTTAAGAAGAAGCGCCGCCGCCACGCTGGAATCGACGCCGCCTGAAATAAGGAGCAGTACCGGCGCGGAGGCGACACGCGAGGCAAGTTCCGCGCGGATTTCTTCGACATACGCTTCCATGGTCCAGGATTTTTCGCAGCGGCAGGAAGTGAATACAAAGGCGGAAAGAATTTCCGTTCCCTTTTCGCAGTGGGTAACTTCGGGGTGAAACTGCAAACCGTACCAGGGTTTTTCATTATGAAAGACGATGGCGGGAAAACCCGTTTCGCTTTTCGCGGCCTGTATAAAACCCGGCGCCAATTTGCCAAGCGAATCGCCGTGGCTCATCCATGAGGTAAATTCCCTGCCGGACAGTCCGGCCGCTTCGAGAAAAAGCGCGCCGTTTGCCGAAAGCGCGCCTGAATCCGCGGTAACCGAAACCTTGACAGCGCCGTATTCGCGCTGAGGCAGGCTTTCCACCGTTCCGCCCGAATCATAGTTCATACGCTGAAGGCCGTAACAAATACCAAGCAGGGGAAGGCCGCAGCTGTAGACGCGGCGGTCCGGCGCGGGGCTGTCTTTTTCGTACACCGATTCGGGAGAACCGGAAAGAATGACGCCGCGGATACCGCCCGCGCCGTTTTTTCCATCGCCCAGAATATCCGACAGATCCGCGTCTCCGGCGAGGGTTTCGGTGTAAACGCCGAATTCCCGTATCCGCCGTCCTATAAGCTGGGTGGTCTGGCTTCCAAAATCCAGAATTAAAATCTTGTCCAATTTTCCTCCCGTCAACCCCGCTCCTGGAGCGGAAGCGATCAGGTCCGCCAGGGACTCTTGCGGATGATCGTCGCTTTGCGTTCGTAGCCGACAGAAACAATGGTGATCGGCGTTTCGCAGAAGCGCTCGATAAGCTCAATGTATTCCATGGCCGGTGTGGGAAACTCTTCGTAGGTAAGCCGGTCCGAAAGATTCCGTTTCCAGCCGGGGAAGGATCGGAGCACCGGTTTGGCGTTGTTAAGGTCTTCGATGGACGCGGGGAAATCTTCCACTATGCGGCTGCCGATGCGGTAAGCGACGCAGGCTTTAATTTCATCCAGCGCGTCATAAACGTCAAGATGGGTCATTACCAGCGAGTCGATAGAATTGGTGATGCAGGCATAACGCAGGGCCACCAGATCGAGGTAGCCGCAGCGCCGCGGGCGGCCGGTAGTGACGCCGTACTCGCGGCCCGTTTCGCGGACAAAGCGGCACAGATCATCTTCCGAGTCTTTGTCAAATTCGCTGGGGAAAGGACCGTTGCCCACCCGCGTAGTGTAGGCCTTGAACACGCCCAGAACGCCGTCCAGGGCGCGGGGGCCCACACAGCCGCCGACGGCCGCTCCCGCCGCGCAGGACATGCCGCTTGATACATAGGGATAGGTTCCGTTGTCCAGATCGAGCAGGGTTCCCTGCGCGCCCTCAAAAAGAATTTGCGCGTTGTGGCGGTGTTTAAGGTAATAGGAAAGATCGACAATCATGGGACGGAGCCTGTCGATAAACGGCTCGATAAAATCCCGATCGGCCCGATCGAGTTCATCCATTTTTTGCTTCCAGGCAAGGTCGGCAAAACGAATTCCGTCCCGTTCGCTTTTCATGGAATAACTGATACCGATACCGCGCCCGGTAGTGCCGATGGGCTGTTTGCGTTTAAGATCCCGCTCGCGGTCGATCTCGGTATAACGGGGAAAGACAATGTGAGCGCGGTCGGCAATGAACACGCGCCCTTCGGTTTCGATACCACGCTCGTTGAGCATGGAAAGTTCATTGAACATCGCCACCGGATCAATGACCATGCCCGCGCCGAGCACTACCATTTTGTCGGGATAGAGTATGCCGGAAGGAATCAGGTGCAGGGCGTATTCCTGATCGTCAAGGACAATCGTGTGCCCCGCGTTGGCCCCGCCTGAAAAGCGTACAATTATTTGGGCTTCGTTGGCCAGGTAGTCAACAATTTTGCCTTTGCCTTCATCGCCCCACTGGGCGCCGATAACCACCAGTTTCATGTACGGGCAGTGTAACGGAAAAAAGACGTTTTATCCAGTAGCCGGAAGCATACCGGCCTGGAGTACGGCCGCCTTCATCGCCCCTATATATGACGCGATTGCCTCGCCGGCGTGGTAAGGGTCCGCCGCGATAATTTTGACGATGGCGCTGCCCACAATAACGCCGTCGGCAATTTTTGCGATCCCGGCGGCCTGTTCCGGCGTGCTGATGCCAAAGCCGACGGCGGCGGGCAGGGTTTCCGCCGTGATTCCCGCTCCGCAAGGCGGCGCGCCGCGAAGCAGGGCCATGATGCCGCCCAGATCCGTTTCGATGTTTCCCCGCACGCCGGTTACCCCCATCGACGACACAATGTAGAGAAAGCCCGTGGCTGCTTTGGCGATCTCGCCAATACGTTCTTTCGAAGTGGGCGCTGCGAGCGAGATCAGATCAATGCCCCGCGACGATGCGGCCGGACGCACTTCATCCTGCTCCTCAAAGGGAAGGTCGGGAATAATGATTCCGTCAACGCCGCTTTTCGCGCAGCGCTCAAAAAAAGCGGCGTAGCCGTTCGCGCCGTCCCGCGCGCCGGACAGGCGGTAACGGAACACGGGATTAAGGTAGCTCAAAAAGACCAGCGGCACGTCGTTCAGGCCTTCGCGGGCAATGCGCGCGCGCAGCGATTCCACAAGGCCGAACATTTTTTCTACCGTAGCGCCAGAAGCGAGGGCGCGGATATTCGCCTCCTGGATCACGGTTCCTTCGGCAACAGGGTCCGAAAAAGGGACGCCGATTTCTACCAGATCCGCGCCCGCGCGGATCATCGTGATGATGTAATCTTCGCTTTTGGCAAGCGTCGGATCGCCTCCGGTAACAAAGGCGATAAAGGCTTTGCCAGTATTTTTTCCGAACGCGTTTTTTATTCTGTTCATTCTATTCATCGAGCGTTCTCCCCCGGTAGCGGGCAATGGCCGCCACATCCTTGTCGCCCCTTCCGGACAGGCAGATGATCACGCTTTGATCTTTTGGCAGCAACGGTATAATTTTACGCGCGTGGGCGGCGGCGTGGGCGCTTTCCACCGCGGGAATGATCCCTTCGGTGCGCGACAAATACTCGAAGGCGTCCACGGCCTCCCCGTCGGTAACGGCCGCGTATTCGGATCTTCCCGTATCGCGCAGATTCGCGTGCTCGGGCCCGACGCCCGGATAATCAAGGCCCGCGGAGATCGAATAGACCGGCGCGATTTGCCCTTCGTCGTTTTGGCAAAAATAACTTTTCATGCCGTGGAAAACGCCGACGCTTCCCCTGCTCAATGTGGCGGCGTGCTCTCCTGAATCAAGACCCTTCCCTGCCGCCTCGCAGCCGATAAGGCGGACGTCTTTATCGGGAATGAAGTGATAAAAAATTCCCATGGCGTTGCTGCCGCCGCCGACACAGGCGATTACCGCGGCCGGAAGTTTTCCTTCCGCTTCGAGTATCTGTTCGCGCGCCTCCCTTCCGATAACGCTCTGGAAATCCCTCACCATAGTGGGAAAGGGATGGGGGCCCATTACCGAACCAAGAACATAGTGCGTATCATGGACGCGGCCCGCCCATTCGCGCATCGTTTCGTTGACCGCGTCTTTTAACACTCTGGTTCCCGAAGCGACGGGGTGAACAAGCGCGCCCAAAAGTTCCATACGGTACACGTTAAGGGACTGCCGGCTGATATCTTCTTTGCCCATAAAAATTTCGCATTCCAGATCGAGCAGGGCGGCCGCGGTGGCGGTGGCTACTCCGTGCTGGCCCGCGCCGGTTTCGGCTATGACCCGCGTCTTTCCCATTTTTTTGGCGAGCAGGACCTGGCCCAGAACATTGTTGATCTTGTGGGAACCGGTGTGGTTAAGGTCTTCCCGCTTGAGGTATACCTTTGCGCCGCCCAAATCTTCAGTCATTTTTTTTGCAAAGTAGAGCAGCGAAGGACGGCCCGCGTAATTTTTAAGAAGGTCCGCCAGTTCGGCCGTAAAGGCGCTGTCGTTTTTGTAATGATTATAGGCCGCTTCGAGCGTTATGATTTCATTCATCAGCGTTTCCGGGACATACCGGCCGCCAAAGTTTCCAAATCTTCCGTTACTCATTTTTCCTCCACGGGCCGCATGTATCAAGGCGCGAAGGCATGGGCCGCTTTTACCAGCGCGAGCATTTTTTCACGATCCTTGAAGCCGCCGCTTTCGGCGCCGCTGCTTACGTCAACCGCAAAGGGCCGGTACCGCGCGGCCCGCGCCATGACGCCGGTTCCGATTCCGCCGGCCAAAAACACTTTGCGCGTCAATGCGGCGTACACGGACGAAGCCCCGGTTCCGGCGGAAGCGGGAAAGAGCAGGGCCGCCGCTTTCGGGATGCCGCGCCAGTCAAAGCGCTTTCCCGTACCGCCCGCGCCGTTGTCCAGCAAAACATAATCGGCAAGGCGGGCCGCTTCCGCGTCTTCCCCGCCGACAAGCGGCCCCTTCCGCGCGACCGATACCGCCTTGATAAGGGGCGCGTCACAACATGCCCTTAATTCCGCCAGGTAGGCGGCGTTTTCGTTACCGTGAAGCTGCGCCATGCCGATGATCCCGTTACGGTAAAGGGAAGCGATTTCGCCGCGCGGAGCGTCGACGAAAACGCCGACCGTTGTTATCGCGGGGGACAGGCGGTTCCGCAGTTTGCCGGCCGCGGCGGGGCTGACGTAGCGGCGGCTTTGGGGGGCGAACACAAAACCGGCGTAATCGGGCAGGGCTTCATTGGCGTAAGCGGCGTCCTCGTCACGGAAGAGGCCGCAAATTTTAACGCGCACGTGTATCTTTATAGAGAAACAACAGGTTTTTGTCAAGCCCCTTTTGCGGCGGCCGCCCGATCATTTGCCGGACAGGGTATCGGCGTCAGGGGGAATGTGGGAATCGGCCCTGTTCTGCATTCCCGCGTAACGTTCATAAATTTTCTGTTTAAGACTGGTGGAGCTGACCCCCTGACCGTAGGGAAAATAAACGACGGTAACGCCCTGTTTTTTAAGGTAATCGTATTTTCCGGCCCAGTCGTCGCCTATGACAAAAATATCAAAATTAAGCTTGCCGACCTTGTCGGCGTGGTTTAACGAATGCTGCGGTATTACGATGTCGGGATATTTTAACGCCTTCATAAGGCCGATCCGCTCTTCAAAAGGAATGATGGGTTCCGATTTATAGGAAAGCACCAGCTCGTCGGTATTCACGCCGACGATCAAAATATCGCCCAGAGCCCGCGCGTACTCGATCATTTTAAGATGATTGTAGTGAAGCAGGTCAAAGGTTCCGGAAGTGTAGACAACAGTTTTATTTCCAATCATATATATAAACCTCTAATTCCCGCGGCATTGCCGCGGACGTCCAATCGGAAGTTACGCGAAGCGTAACATATAAACCTCTATAAAACCCGCGTATGGTTACGACCTTCCTATATTTTTGCCAAAAGGCCGATCAACTGATCGATATCCGCTTTGGTCAGCTGCGGACTCATGTGCGCCACGCGAAAGGTTGAATCGGCAAGATCGCCCGCCGCGGGCACGACGAATATATCATGGGTATAACGCAGCGTATTGACTATTTCTTTCGCGTTATTTTTTGGACAGAGTACGGGAGTGACACAGTTTGACAGGGGATAGCGCGGAAACGCAAAACCGGTTTTTTCGCCAAGCTGCGCGCGAAAATACCGCGCAAGTTCCCCGACACAGGCAATTTGTTTTGACGGCCCGCCGCTTTTTTCGAGGCGTTTGAGTTTTTCGTGTAACTGGTTTATGATGCCGATCGCGGGAGTAAACTCCGTCTGTCCGCGCAGTATTTCCGGGTAATAAGAAGTAAAGTCAAAATACAGCGACGCCGCTTTGTTCTTTTTACAGCGCGTTTCAAAAGCTTCTTCGCTTACGGCGACAAATGACATGCCGGGCTGGAGGGCAAGCCCCTTTTGCGAGCTGATAATCACCGCGTCCGTACCGGAGGCCGCCATTTCAAAATCGTCGCATAAAAAAGAACTAATCGCGTCTACCACGAGACAGAGGTTGTTCCGCCTGCAAAAGCCGCTTATTTCGTCCATGGGATACAGCTGCCCCGTCGATGTTTCGCACATATTGACGAGCATGCCGGTAAAACCGGAATTTTCGTACGGAGCAAGCATGCCGGGTTCAAACGCCTCGTTCCATTCCAGATCGATTGATTCCAGGGGAATGTGATGGATGCCGCAGATCTGTTTAAAACGTTTGCCGAAGGTCCCGCCCGAAATCACAAGGACCTTATCGGACGGCGTAAACAGATTTATGACCGACGCTTCCATGGCGCCCGATCCGCTGGCGGTAAGAAAAATCATGCGCGCGGAATCCGGCGCGCCCAATACGGTCTGTAACATTTTTACGCAGTCAAGCATAAGGGACGAAAATTCGGGAGTGCGGAAATACTGTGACTGTTTGCCGGCTTCGGCAATCGTCTGCGGGTCCATGGCGATGGGGCCGGGGGTAAAAAGCTTCAAAATTCTCTCCGTCTTGCGGACAGCGTTCAAAACAGGGGTATTGGCGCCGTTTTTTTCATCATAGGCGGTATGCGGGAATTTTGTCAATGACCCCTGCGCGATAAATCCGTTCGTGTCTGTTCGGGTGGTTCGTGGTTATATTAAACTGGTTGTCTGTTTTACCACGAACCTCACAAACCCCACGAACAAAAAGAGTGGCAGTCCCTTTTCTTCCTTCCCTTTTTCGCCTTATTCGCCTTTGCGGTTCAATATTCTGCTCACAAACGGTGTCACCCCCTGCGCGATAAATCCGTTCGTGTCCGTTCGGGTGGTTCGTGGTTATATTAAACTGGTTGTCTGTTTTACCACGAACGCCACGCACAGAAAAGCACGGCTATTTTTTTTGCCTCTTCAAGGATATTGCCATTCGTATTGACAAATGGAAAATGCCATGGTAATTTATCCCTGTCAATGAGCCTCCGCGGGGCAGGCGCGGGGTATTAAACCAGATACTGCGGATAAACAAAAAGTAAAATGGAGGCGAAAATTTTATGGAAAAGAGTATTGATAATATTGTTGGTAAAATTTCTGGATATTGGCGGGCATTAGGCCCCATAGGACCGTGCGCGGTATTGTTTTTGGGCGGCTGCCTGTTAATATTGGGATTTATATTTAACTGGAGATGGCTGTATCCCGGCCGCTATACCGTAAGAAATTTTTCCCCCGAAATACGAAGGGCGCTTGTTCTGGTAATAGGAATTATTTGTATAATTTGCAGCATTGTGTTTTTTATTTTCAGGGACAAGCTGTATCGGCCTTAAATGACTCTCCCCGCCGCAGAGCAGCGGGGTATCGTCGATCTGCAAGGTATGGATATTATGCGTGTCCATACCCCCAGCAAACAAATCGTTACCGGGTTCAAATCGCCCCAGAGGGGC
>JAITBL010000092.1 GCA_031283575.1 Treponema sp.
TCCTCTTTCCTCCGTGTAACTCCAGGGAACCGGAGGTTCCAGCCCTCCGTGGTAAATTTCTTCAAAATTCCGCCAAATTGACGGACATTTACCAGGCGAAAAAGTAAACGCCGATGCCCTGCGGGGTATTAAACCAGACTTCCGAATAATGTACTATATTTGTACTATGGACAGCCGCGTCTCCTCACAAAATGCGCTTCTTGTTCCATTCGGGAAGCAGAGACTGCGGCCCCCGAAGCAGGGCGCCTATCAGGGCGTCCGCGGCGGCGGCAAAAACCCGCTCCAAAACGGGCAATTCCGGCTCTTCAAAGTCCGAGAGAACCCAGCCCACAATATCGCCGTGCCGTTCGGGATTGCCGCCCTTGCCCGGTTCCCGGTCACCGGGCCGGCCTATGCCGATACGCAGCCTCCAAAAATCCGCGGTCCCAAGGCTCGCCTTCATGGAACGGAGTCCGTTATGACCCCCAAGCCCCCCGCCAAATTTAAAACCGGCGGCGCCCAGTGGCATTTCCAGTTCATCGTGAACCACAAGTATCCGTTCCGGCGGAATCTTGAAAAACGAAGCCGCCGCCCCAACCGACTCCCCCGAGAGATTCAGGTAAGTTTCAGGGAAAATAAAATGAAAACGCCGGGGAAGTTCCGCCGGGCTTTCGGAGGCGGTATCAACAGCGGCGCCGTCCGTATTTTCGGCTGCTTTCAGAAAGGGGAAAAGCCGCTCCCGATCCAGCGCCGCATAACGGCCCCTGTACTTTTTCTGTGTGTCTAAGCAGCCCGCAAAGGGGAGTTTTTCCGCAAAAAGCCAAGGGACATTGTGACGGTTCCGCTTATATTGACTCCCCGGATTACCCAAAAACGCGATCAACTCAATCATTTCTCTTTACTCAATCCCCGCTTTTGTGATATAATTCTTCTGCTTTAACCGGCATTGGCTGACTATTTAGAAGGGGGGCCGTTACTGTGCGGCGGGTCATCCGGCGCAGCCGTTTTCCGGGGCCCTGCCGCGTTTATTCACAGCGGGAGCGTTTGCCGGGGTCTACCCCGTGTTACACGCGCTCGTCACCGCGGCGCTCCCCGCGCTTCAGCCTTGCCAAAACCCGAGAGACTTGCAGTGTAAACGGCAAGTCTTACGCTGCCCCCCACGCAGGGAATTAATAGGTTGGGGGTATGCCAGGTTACATTTGCTCCGTGGATACGCTTAACGTATTACTATAGTGCCCTGCGCGGATATGGGAAAATATACCCGGGAAGCGCCGGTTTATGCAACCACGCCTGAATCGGCGCCGTATTATTTCAGCCGCGCCTGGCTGCCTGTTCAATAACCAGGCAATCCGGCGTTAGGGGCATCTATGGTTACAAGAAAATACGAGGGAATAAACTATACCGAATCTCCATTACCCGCGGAATGGACCGCCAAATCGGACGTTTCGGGGATTCATCTTGTGTACGCGGCGGACCAGAAAAAAGATGGGGAAACCATCGGTGTTTTCTCAGGAGAGCGAAGCTCCGGGCGGGGCTCCGAAAGCGGTTCTCCCGGAGTGTCCATACCCATTGATCTTTGGACCTTCGACGAATTGGCCTCCCACGCCGGCATAAGCGCCGAAAAACGCGCCTCTTTTTTCTCCGCGGACAGGCTTGCCGTACAGTGCGGAGGGTGGCTTTCCTGGTCGGCCGGCTGGGAACTTACAAAAGGCGAAAGCCTGCCCCGGCGCGTACTGTTCCTGCCGCTTTTGCGCAAGCTTACCAACCGCGAGGGGGATTCCCTAAAACCGGAAATCCCGGTTCCGCTTGAAGCCAAAGCGCCGGCGCTGCCCGCGGAAGGCTGGATAAGCGGTCATTTTATCATTTACCTGCGTGTGGACAACGATTACCTTTGCATCGCCTCAAGAGACGGCGGCGTCATGCCTCCGGTCAGTTTCCGCATTCACCGGGAAGCCCGGCTTGTCATCGCCGAAGTTTTCTGTCCGGGTAAAACATGGAAGCTGCAGGATACACTGGCGGAACTTGTTGTTTTTTCCGCCGCGGGGTACTTCAACTTCAAAGATACGCTCCGCCGTTTCTACCGGCAGGAAGATGCGTTTAAAAAAATAGAATTTTTGCGTGGCAGCGGTGGCCGGTTTCCCGGCGGCTACGAATCCTGGTACAACCACTACACTTCCATCAACGAAAAAGTTATTTTGGACGATTTGGATGCTTTGGGAAAAACGGACAATATTGTAAAGCTTGATTTTTTGGACAGGCAAAGACCGGCGGTTTTTCAGATCGACGACGGTTGGGAAAAAAACGTAGGGGAATGGGAGGTAAATACCCGGCGTTTTCCCAACGGACTTGCGCCATTGGCGAAAAGAATCGAAGAGGCGGGGTACATCCCCGGCCTCTGGTTCGCCCCCTTTCTGGTAACCCAAAAGTCTCACATATTTACCGAACGCCCGGGCTGGCTTCTCCGGCATAAAAACAAACAGGAAGTGGCGGCCGGCTTTAACCACTTATGGGATGGAGAATTTTACTGCCTTGATCTTTCCCGAAAAGACGTACTGGATTATCTTGACCGGATCATCGCCCGGGCTGTCGACGAATGGGGTTTCCGTTACCTTAAGCTGGACTTCCTTTACGCCGGGTTTTTTTCAGGCGCGTTTTCGGGCGGCGGGACTCCCTACGAACACTACGAAAGGGCCTGCGCCCTCCTTACCGCCCGGACCAAAACCGCTTCAGGCCTGCCGGTGGCCTACCTTGGATGCGGCTGTCCTTTGGGCCCATCGTACCGGCACTTCCCCCTTTCCCGTATTGGGGCGGACACCCGTGAACATTGGGACTGGAAACTGCCCAGACTGCTTGGACACACGGGGGGCCCGGGCGCGTATACAAATCTTATGGATACCATAGGCCGCTCCTACCTTAACGATACGGTATACCGCAGCGACCCGGACGTGATCTTCCTGCGCTCCAAAAAATGTTCCCTTACGGAAAACGAGAAAGAACTTATCGCGCTGGTAAACTTCTGCCTGGGCAGCCAAATCATGCTATCCGACGATCCGCGCCAGATGTCCACGGCGGATACCGCCCTTACCCGGCGTTTAATAAAGCTTTTTGACATCCTCGCCGGGGACGAGTACGGCGCGGTCCGGCTTGATCGCGATGTATTCCGGCTGGAAAGCCGTTCCGGCAAGGCTGCGGGACTCATCAACCTTGAAAACCGCCCCTGGCATTTGAAAAAGGAGAGAGACCCCGTGCTTTTTGCCGCCATTGGCAGAGGCAAAATGCTGACAAGCCGCCATCCCGAAAGCGGCCCCGGCGAAATGATCTTTGCCCCGCATACAATTACGATTGTTGTATAAAACAGCGCCTGTCATCCATAAAGGCATCCGATCCTTTCATCTGATGGGCCTGTTTAGGTTAGATTTTCAATGAGGCAACGCGCCCTATTGACATGTTTTTTAAAAAAATCTAGGATACTACTTGACATTCGTAGATCAAGTTAAAAAAGGGTCGTTCGAGCGGCCCTTTTTTATTAAGGATGAATACGTGCGGTACACCCCCAGAGAAGCGGACCCGGTTTTTGACGCTATAGCGCCTGTAATTCAAGGCCTGGGTCTGTCTCTGGTGGAGGCGTTTGTTTCCCGGCATAGAGGCTCCACCCAAATTCGGGTGATTATTTACCGGAACGGGGTTTCGGGGGCCTTGCCGCACGGCGCCATTGGGGTAGATGA
>JAITBL010000095.1 GCA_031283575.1 Treponema sp.
GATTACAATAATGAAGAATTAGGAACCACAAAGGCGCAGAAGGTGCACAAAGGAAAGCAAGATGATTATCCACGAACAAGAACGACTCGCCAAAAATGTGTTAGACTGTGCATATGAAGTCCATTCATTCCTGAGATATGGTCTATTAGAGAGTACCTATCAAACCTGTTTCCAGCACCTTAAAACCGGAGTACGGAGAGTCGTTCTCTAACCATTCCTCCTTCCTTCGTGCGCCTTTGCGCGCCCTTGTGGTTTCTAATTCTTGATTAGTGTAATCAGGCCGTGATTTGTGGTTCATATTCTTCTTCCCTGGGGTATGGAAACAGCGGAAAGGCCATTACATTCATCTAACTGTTGTCTTACCTATTACAAACGCTTTCCGGCGCGGTACTTCACGCGCCGCGTCCTAAACGGTACACTGTAAAAACGATTATGGGCCTCAACGATACTCCCGCGGCAAACAGGATTCACATTGGTTTTTTCGGCCGCCGTAACGCCGGCAAGTCGAGTCTTGTCAACGCCGTTACCGGACAGGAAACCGCCATTGTTTCGCCGGCAAAGGGAACCACGACCGATCCCGTTTCCAAAGCGATGGAACTGCTTCCCCTGGGGCCGGTGTTGATCATCGATACTCCCGGAATCGACGACGAAGGCGCTCTGGGCGGCCTGCGTGTCCGCAGGGCCAAACAGGTTCTCAACAAAAGCGATGTGGCCGTTCTTGTCGTGGACGCGGCGGCGGGCGGCCTTGAGAAGGCCGACGAAGAACTTGTCGCCGCCTTCAGGGCCAGGCAGGTTCCCTTCATCATCGCGTACAACAAATGCGATCTCGACGGCGTTCCGGCGGGCGAAGAAGCAGAAACGGCAAACGAAATCCGCGTCAGCGCCGTCACGGGCCATAATATTGCTTTGCTTAAAGAGCGGATCGGCGTTCTGGCCCGAACCGAAGAAACCAAATTTCATATTGTGGCGGATCTTGTTCACGCCGGCGATTTTGTGGTGCTGGTAACGCCCATCGACAAAGCGGCCCCCAAAGGCCGCCTGATCCTTCCCCAGCAGCAGACCATACGCGACATACTCGAAGCCGACGCCGCGGCCATTGTGGTCAAGGAATTCGAACTGAGGGAAACCCTGGAACATTTGGGCAAGAGGCCCGCCCTCGTCATTACCGACAGCCAGGTTTTTGCCAAAGTCTCCGCCGATACGCCGCCGGAGATTCCCCTCACTTCGTTTTCGATACTCTTTGCCCGCTATAAAGGCTTCCTCGCGCAGGCGGTTCGGGGAATAACGGCGCTGGACCGCGTCGGGGACGGCGGCAGTATACTCATCGCCGAAGGCTGTACCCACCACCGCCAGTGCGACGACATCGGTTCGGTCAAACTGCCCCGCTGGATCAAACAGTATACGGGCAAAAACCCGGAGTTTGTTTTTACCTCGGGCGGCGAGTTTCCCGAAGACCTTTCGCCGTACGACATGATCCTTCACTGCGGGGCCTGCATGCTCAGTGAGCGCGAAATGCGTTACCGCCAGGAATGCGCCGCCAGCCAGCGCATTCCCTTTACCAACTACGGCGTCGCCATCGCGCAGATGCAGGGCATACTCAAACGGAGCCTTGCGGTGTTTCCCCCTATACTTGCCGAACTGGAAGAGCAGCGATATGCGGAAAGAACATGACGGGCTTGGCGAAGTATCCCTTCCCGACGGCGTCCTCTACGGGATCGAAACCGCCCGCGCCGCGGAAAATTTCGCGCTGGGCCCCGATACGGTAAACCCGCGCCTTATCCGCGCCATGATACAAGTAAAAAAAGCGGCGGCGCTCACCTTCGCGGAACTGGACGGCGATACGAAAGAAAGCGCGGCGGGGCATATTCCGCGCCGCGATAAATTCCGCGCAATAGCCGCGGCCTGCGATCAGGCGCTTGACGGCGGGGCCGGCGGTTTTTTTATAACGCATCCCCTGCAGGGCGGCGCGGGAACTTCCACCCACATGAATGTAAACGAAGTGCTCGCCAATCTTGCCCTGCGTATTTTGGGAAAGAGCGAAGGCTCCTACGAAATCATTCATCCCCTGGACGACGTTAACCGCCTCCAGTCAACCAACGACGTTTATCCCACGGCGCTCCGTATCGCGGCAATTGAAGCGCTGCGCGAATGTTCCGGCGAGTGCGCCAAACTTCAGGAAGCGCTGCAAAAAAAAGAAAACGAATACGCCGATATCCGCAAGCTGGGCCGTACCGAACTCATGGACGCGGCGCCGGTTACGCTGGGCGGTGAATTCGGCGCTTTCGCCCAGGCAGTCGCCCGCGACCGCTGGCGGCTCTACAAGGTGGAAGAAAGGCTCCGCCAGGTAAACCTGGGCGGTTCCGCCGTGGGCGACATTTCCCCGGCGGGCGCCGATCCGTCGTTTGCCCGCCGTTACCGTTACGCCGTAATCGAGAAACTGCGGACCATTACCGGCATGGGACTTGCCTCGGCCGAGTACCCGATGGACCTTACGCAGAACAACGATGTTTTTGTGGAAGTGTCGGGACTGCTTAAAAGCCTTGCCGTCAATCTTTCCAAAATCGCCGGCGATCTGCGCCTTATGGGTTCGGGCCCCCGCGGCGGCCTTGGCGAACTCAAGCTTGCCGCGCTTCAAAAGGGAAGTACGATTATGGCGGGCAAGGTGAATCCCGTAATCCCCGAAATGATCATACAAATCGCCATCAGGGTAATGGCCAACGACAGCGCCATCAGCATGGCCGCTTCCCGCGGCGAATTCGAACTTAACGCCTTTTCCCCGCTTATCGCCGACAGCCTCCTTGACAGCCTTGAAATTCTTGCGCGGGGCTGTTTTCTTTTCCGGACCAAATGCGTTGAAATCCTTAAACCCAATCCTGAACGCTGCGCGGAATTATTGGCCGTTTCCGCCGCCTTTGCCGCGGGCTACGTACCCCTTCTTGGCTACGAAACGGTAAGCCGCATTATCGCGGAAAACGCGGACGATATGGACGCCGCGAGGGCGGCCCTGGAAGCGGCTTGCGCCCCGCTTCAAAACTAAGGGCTGTCCCCATTGCTGCCGATAATGGCAGTATGAAGAAGCTTATTGTCATTACAGGTTTGGTTCTGGCTGCCGCCCTTGCGGGCGCCCAGAACATAAGTGAAGTTACCGGGGGTATCTTCCGTCAGGAAGGAATCGCCTCCTGGTATGGCGCTGAATTTTCGGGCAGGCCCACATCGTCCGGGGAGATTTTTAACCCCACGCTCTTTACCGCCGCTCATCCCCTTTTACCTTTTGGGACCATGCTCAAAATTACCAATACACACAACAATAAATCGGTAACCGTCAAGGTGAATGATCGCGGCCCCTTTGTGGCGGCGCGGATCATCGACCTTTCCCAGGCCGCCGCCGAAGCTCTTGATATGGTACGTACCGGAACGGCGCCGGTAATCGTGGAAAGCCTTAACGAGGTGGCGCTGCCGGCAAAACGGACTTCCGCCGCTTCGCCGTCCGGCGCACAGGGAACGGCGATAGTCTTGCCGGAGCCTTCCGCTTCCTGGATGAACATACAGTCGGGCGAGGCGGTGCAGATACGGGCAGGATCGGTTCAGCCCTTTGGCGCGGCCGCTCCCGAAACCCTGCTTAAAATGCCCGTCCTGCCGGACGGCATAGCGGCGGTGAATAAGGGACAGGCGGCCGCCGGTAAAAAATACCGCATACAGGTAGGCGCGTACAAACAGCCCCGTAACGCCGTCGAAGTCTACGAAAAACTCAAGGGAATAGGACTCTTCCCCGCCTACGAAAAGTACGGCGAGTATTACCGCGTGGTCCTCTCCAGCATTAAAGGCGAAGACGTGCCGTCGGTAAAAGAAAAACTTTCCGGCGCGGGCATCGGCGAGGCAATCCTGCGGGAAGAACCGTAAAACACCTCTGGCGCGTCCGAAATCTTTACTCCACTATCGAAGTAAAGATTTCGGTGACGGCTTTTTTGTCAAGATCCATGTAACCGGCCACTTTGCCGCCGTTGTTGTCAAGGCAGCGTTTGATCACGGCGGCGAGATCTTTTTTGGGAACGCCGAGCGCCTTGAGGGTCAGGGGCATGCCCAGTTCACGGAGCCAGGCTTTAAAACGCCTGATTCCCTCGTTGGCCGTTCCGGGGGGATCGGCGAGATCGGCGGTGACGCCAAAAACTTTAATCGCGAACTGCGCGGCGCGGGCAATCTGTTCGGCGCTGCCGTGGTTGACAAAATACTGAAGCAGGGCGGGCATCACGACGGCAAGTCCCGCGCCGTGGGTCGTATCGTAATAACCGGAAAGCTGCGCCTCAAGGGGATGCTCACCGGCCATGGGCCCCGCGCGGCCGATGCCGGTCACGTCGTTGTGGGCAAAGGAACCGGCTATCATTAACTCGGCGCGAGCTTCGTAATTGTCCGGTTCCCGTACCGCGACGGGACCGTATTTGACGACGGCGCGCAGTACGCCTTCACCAAGCTCGTCGGCCAAAGCGCAGGCGCCTTTCATAAAATAACGCATAAACGTGTGGGCAAAAATGTCCACCGAGCCCGCGCCGGTCTGCCACGCGTTGACCGTAAATGTAAGGCAGGGATTCATGATCGCGAAAACCGGCCGCGCGCAGTCCCACAAAAAGCCGTTCTTTTCTTTTTTGCCGTCCTCGACCAGAACGCTGGAACGGCTGTTCTCGGTGCCGGTGGCGGAAAGCGTATGAATGGTTCCCAGCGGGGCCATTCCCCCGGGTTTTGTTCCGGTATAAAATTTCCAGATTTCGCCGTTGTTGGCAAGGCCCAGGGCGATGCCCTTTGCGGTATCGATGGCGCTGCCGCCGCCGACACCCAAAAGAAAATCAACGCCTTCTTTTTGCGCGAGTTCCAGCCCCTTTTTGGCGTAGGCGAGGGAGGGATTGGGTTTGACTCCGCCGAATTCGACAAAGGGAATTTTTTCGGCGTTGAGCGCTTTAACCACACGGTCATAGAGGCCGCTCTTTTTTATTGAACCGCCGCCGTAAACGAGCAGCACTTTGCCGCCGCCGTATTTACGGATCAGCTTTCCCGTTTTTGCTTCGCTTCCCTTTCCAAAGAGAATCTCGGTATACATATGGAATCCATAACTGGCGAATTTTTTCATGGCTCTCTCCTTTTCTGTTTGAATTTAATCCGGTATGCTATACCATAATACCTATCATGAAAAAAGCCAAGACGGGCGTATACCGCTGTTCAAGCTGCGGACACGAAGAGACAAAATGGCTGGGCCGCTGTCCCGAATGCGGCGAATGGAACACCCTTACCGAAAGCGCCGTGTCCGCCGCCGCGCTGAGGGTCCACAGCCACGCGCAGTCGTTTCCCCTGTCGTCGGTCGATCCGGAAGAGGGAAGCCGCATCTCCAGCGGAATGGCCGAACTGGACCGCGTCCTTGGCGGCGGAATCATGAAGCGCTCGGCGGTACTGCTCGGCGGCGAACCGGGGATAGGCAAATCCACGCTGCTCCTTTTGGTATCGGTTAGGGCCGCGACGAAGGGCCGCGTCCTCTACATTTCCGCCGAAGAATCCGCGGGACAGGTGCGGACGCGGGCGGACAGGCTCGGACTTGCCGGCAGTACCGGCATTGACCGCATCGAAATCTGCTGTACCGGCCGCCTTGAAGACATTCTGGTTTTACTGGACGCGGTCAAACCGGTGCTGATCATGGCCGACTCCGCGCAGACACTGCATACCGACGCGGCCGGCCCTTCCCCGGGCACGGTGAACCAGATGAAATTTTGTTCGTACGAGCTCATCTCCTGGGCAAAGGAACACGACGCCGCGCTCTTTCTTGCCGCCCACGTTACCAAAGACGGAATAATTTCGGGCCCCAAAACGCTGGAACACATGGTGGACACGGTACTCTACTTTGAACAGGGTGAAGGCGGGAGCGCGGCGGGAGACTGCCGTTTTTTGCGGGCCGTCAAGAACCGCTTTGGTTCGGTGGACGAAATCGGCATTTTTACCATGGAAGAAAAGGGCCTTATCATGGTGGAAGATCCGTCGTCGTTGTTTCTGGTACGCCGCGAAGGCGCCCTGCCCGCGGGCATTGCCATCGCGGCCGTCATCGAGGGGACCCGTACCCTGCTGGTTGAAATTCAGGCCCTTACCGTTCCCGCCAAGGGAGCGGTAAGCCGCGTTTTTTCTCTTGCCGTCGAGAACGGCCGCGTGTCGCGGGTTGCCGCCGCGCTGGAAAAACATCTGGGCCTGCGCCTTTCCGATCAGGATATCTACGTTAATGTGGCGGGAGGCATACGGATTACCGAAGTGGGCGTCGAGCTCGCCGTGGCCGCGGCGATTTATTCATCGCGTACCGGCATCGCCCTTAAGCGGCAGGAGGCCATTGCCGGCGAGCTTTCCCTGGCGGGCGAGGTGCTTCCGGTGCGCAGGCTTGCCAACCGCAGTAAAGCCGCCCTGGGCCTGGGGTTCACCCTTGTCACGGCGAAGGATCTCAAGTCCGCGGTCACGCTTTTATTCGGAAGCGGCGGTTAAAATTCCTGGCAGATTGTAACATCTAAAACTTTAATGATACCTCATCCTTCAGGGCTAAACTTGACCCACAGATACAAATGAAGATAAAAAACCGCAAAGGCGCGGAAGGCGCACGAAGGAAGAAGCTTTCACCTTTGTGCGCCTTGGTGTTCCTCCTTTGTGGTTAAATATTCTTCCCCTGCGCGATGAACCCGTTCGTGTCTGTTCGCGCGGTTCGTGGTTATATTAAACTGGTTATCTGTTTTACCACGAACCCCACGAACAAAAAACTGTGTCAATCAGCGTTTTCCCAACCCTATTTCTTTTTCGCCTTCGTCGCCTTCGCGGTTAAAATATTCTTTCCCTGCGCGATGAACCCGTTCGTGTCTGTTCGCGCGGTTCGTGGTTAATCCTGTTTCCCTTGTACCACAAAACTGTACTTTATTTTAGCTGTTACACGGTACTAAAAGCGGCATGCGATGATGCAGGGCGGCGTGGGACCCGGTAAATGCTGCCCACGCGGAATTATTCCACTTTAAATTTTGACACTTCCGTTA
>JAITBL010000133.1 GCA_031283575.1 Treponema sp.
CGGCACCCTGCTTAATGACAGGGGAAAAATCAGCGCCGCCGATTTACGGTCGATAAAAAAACTTAAAGAAAAGGGCATTCCGGTTTTTCTTATGACGGGGCGGCACCATGGCTTTGCCAGGGAAATTTGCGCGTCGGTAGGATTTGATTATCCAATCTGTTCTTCCAACGGCGGTCATATCTACAACTATTCAACAGGAGAAACACTCTTTGTCAAGACCATAGAAGACGGCATAAATAAAAGAATCTACGAGTATCTGTGCCGGGAACGCTGTAATTTTATAATTTACACACGGGAAAAAATTATCTTTAGTTCCGAGCAGGGAGATTATTCATACTGGAAAAGACAGAACGAAATTTCAGCGGAGGAAAACCGTTTTACTCCCCGTTTCATCACTGAAAGCGGTTTTGACATTACCAAAGAAAAGGTGGTCAAGTACTTTATTCTTTGTGAAAGCGGAAAAGGTAAATCACCAAAAAAAAAGCCGTCCGCAAAGGAACTGCAGGAAAAACTGAACGGCCTTTTTTGTGGGGAGGCCGGCGGGGGAGACATCCGCGTAAGCCGTTCCGCTTCGAATGCGGTGGACATTAACGCCGCGGGTGTTGACAAGGGCGCCGCGCTTAAAGTATTGGCGGAACATTACGGCTTTAACATTGAGGGGACCCTTGCTATGGGCGATAACGAAAACGATGCCGCCCTGCTCAAAGCCGCCGGTGTGCCGGTAGCGCCCGCAAAGGCCGAAAGCGAAATCAAGGCGCTGGCAGCTTATGTCACCGCCTCATGTAATGACTCGCCGCTGACCCAGGTTCTTAAGGCCCTCTACGCCGATACGCTTGAATAACGCCTATGCCTTGATGGCCGCTTCGATTTCGTCAAGTACGGCTTCGGCTGCTGCGCCGCCCGTGGCGAGTCCCAGTCCGTTAATAACCGGCCGCCCGAGGTCCTTGGGTAAAAAGGCGGTTCTGATCAGAATATCGTAACCGGGGGCTTTGGCTTCAAGCTCCGGTACCCTGCAGCGGGTAACGGAGCATGAACTTGCAAGGCCCCGCTTTTTAAGGCCATTATCAAGGCGATCCATCGCACTTACCGAGATGCCTGTTCCCGCCGCGATCAGTATCTTTTTCATTTTATACTCCATAGATTTGAGTTTGTCAGGCAATGAATTGTCTAATGCACATGTTAAGTATAACCGATTGACAAACCCCGGGCAATGGGTATAGACTGGCCTCATGAAAGAGACTACTTTAACGGTAAAAAACGAAACCGGTCTTCATTCGCGGCCGGCCGATGTTTTTGTCAGGACCGCAAAACTCTACAAGTCGGATATACAGGTTTCAAAAGGCGAAAAAAAAGCGAACGCAAAAACGATACTCAAGCTTATTCTGCTCAATGTCTGCGAAAACGATGAAATAACCATCAGCGCCGACGGTGAAGACGAGGATGCCGCGCTTGCCGATCTTAAGGCCCTGGTGGAATCGGATTTTAACAAAATAAATCCGGCCGTTCAGATTTAAACTCCGCCGCCGCAGGCAGTGCCCCGCGGAAAAAGCCGTCTTCCCCGTTTTCGATAAAGCGCCTGTTACCCCTGCGGCCAAGGCGTCAGTTTACGGAGTCCCGAAAGGGTTTTTGCGCCTACATCAGTTCTTCAGGCCGCAGGAGGTTCTGTACCGAAGTGTAGGACTTGACGCGGAGGCCGGAAAAGGGTTGTGAACGGGGATTTTGCCGGTAGTCGTTAAGGGTTTTTTCGTAGAGACTTTGGGGAATTTTGGTTACCGCCACCTCGTTTTCTTTTATGCCGTGAATATGAAACTCCAGGGCGCCGTTTCCTGAACTCTGGTACCAGACGCTCACGTCGTCGTCGGGGTATGACTCGCCGGCTTTCATGTATAAATAGTATTTGATTGCTTCGACCGCGGCGGGTACAAGGGAATCCCGCAGCATGGCGACGCGCTCTGCCAATTCGGGAAACGAAATGACCGTTTCCCCGCCCTGCGCTTTCCTGTCTTCTTTCCGCCGGTAAAATTCACCCCGCTCAAGTTCGGGCATCACTTCCAGGGTAAGCTGTTTTGACGGCCAGAGCACCGTCAGGGGAAATTCCGGCTTGTGTCTTTTTCCGCAGGAGGCGCAGGTAAAATTGAGGAAGTTGCCGGCAATAATATCTTCGACAAGCTGGGGCTCGGTATCCAAATTCACCTCTTCGGGAACGTTAACCTCAAAAATGTTGTCGCAAAAACAGGGTATTTTTCGCAGCATACAGGCCTCCTTTTTCCCCGCGTCTAGCGGTTCGCAAAGAAAAGTATATCGTTAAAAACGGCAAAGAGCATAAGCCCAAAAATAATCACCACGCCCGCGGTCTGAAAAGCCGCGACTACCCTGGGGTGCAGGGGTTTGCGGCGTATCATTTCAATCAGGAAAAGCAGAATAAGGCCCCCGTCCAGAATGGGAAGGGGCAGCAGATTCATAAAGCACAGGGCAATCGAGATAAGGGCAAGAAAACTTGCCGCGCTGGAAAGGCCCGACAGGACGCTCCGCTCGAAACCTTCGGCGGCAATGTCGCCCACCATATAGGTGATTCGCGCCGGTCCCGAAACGGCCTGGCTAAGATCAACGCCTTTTTTAAAAAGCAGTCCAAGGCTCTTGACCGAAAGCGTCAGGGTATTGTATGCCTCGGCGGCGCCTTTGGCAAAGGCGGCAAGGGGATTTAAGGCCGGCGTTGTATATCTGATACTGGGGTACCGGATACCCATGTCGGGAAAGCCCGAAACAAAATTAACGCCGTCCAGGACCGCGCTTTCCCGCCGGCCGGACCTTTCGTACTCGACGGTAAAGCCTGACGGCGCCGTTTTTTCGAATATTACGAGCAGCGCGGCCGTATAGGGGAGGGGACGCCCGTTGACGGCAAGGAGCAGATCCCCCGCGCGCAGCCCCGCTTTATCGGCGGGACTGCCCGCCGCCACGGCGGCGACGCGGGGTTCCGTCCAGTGGTATACGCCGATTTTACCGGCGCCGGTTTTATCGATGCCGGGACGCAGGGTAAGATCGAGCGTACGGCCCCCGCGGTCGACAGTTACGGGCAGATCAACGTCGGGATTAAGGCCGATGTTGATCTGTATGTCGCGGTACGTAACGACGCTCCGGCCGTTAATTTCAATAATGCGGTCCCCGGTTTCGAGCCCTCCCTGATCGGAAGGATTGGAGGAGCCGTCAATGTCCTTAAGGAGCACGATGCGGTTTTCCAGCGTTTCAACTTCGACCCCGCCGCCCCAAATAACCGAAAGAACCAGCACGGCAAAAACAAAATTAAAAAAGGGGCCGGCAAAGGCTACCATGATGCGCCGCCAGGGCTTGACCGCGAAGAAACTTCCCTTTTCGGCCGCCGCGGCGTTCTGTCTGTTTTCCCAGGCTTCCTGAAATCCGTTTTCGCCCTTCATCTTGCAGTAACCGCCCAGGGGGAAAACGCCCAGCCGGTATTCCACCGCGCCGATTTTTTTTCTGAGCAGGGGTTGTCCCCAGCCGATGGAAAAGGCCTCGACATCTATTCCCGCAAGGCGCGCGGCGATAAAGTGTCCCAGTTCGTGGACAAAAACAACAATTCCCAGGCCGGCGAGACCCAGCAGCACTTTAAGTATCACCATTTATTTGTTGGCTCCGTCAAAAAAGAATCGAAACAAAAGATAAAACACCGGGGCGGAAAGGGCGAATGAATCAATCGAATCAAGGATTCCGCCCCTGCCGGGTATGATGTAACCGGAGTCTTTAAGTCCGCAGCTCCGCTTTAGAACGGATTCGGAAAGATCTCCAAAGGTAACGGCAATTCCCGAAAAAAGGCCGGTAATAATCGCCGACGGAAGGGCGGCAATTTGATCGGGTTTGTACGAAACGGGAAAAAAGGCCGTGAACAAAACGCAGACCGCCATCGAGGCGGTCAGTCCCCCGATAAAACCCGCAAGGCTTTTATTGGGGCTTGCCTTGAAAATCCCCTTGTTGTTTTTTCCAAAAAGATTCCCGCACGCCCAGGCCGCCGAGTCGTTTGCCATCACGGTAAGGGCGAAACCAAGGATCACCATGGTCGAATGTTTAAGGTAAGCCATATGGATCACCCAGCTTAAAAAAAGCCCAGGGTACATCATTACGGCGAAACCGGCGGCAATGCGGTGGAGCGCCGGTGAAAAATCCTGCTTCCTGATAAATACGACCGCGACCAGAAGCCAGCTTGCGCCGATAATAAAAAGCGACTGGGTAATCTGATAGTTCGTATCGCCGCTTACGATAAGCGTCATCGACACGGGACTCAGCGCCCCCAGGAGGGCGGCTTCCACGGTGTTCAGGGGAAAGCCTTTGATACGAAGCATACGCGAGAACTCCACCGCGCCCGCCATGCTGACCAGAATAACCAGCACGTTCATCGCAAGGTGGTTGTAATGGGGAAGATAGAGAATCAGCGCGGCAACGGCGGGAAGGCCTACCAAAAAAACGACAAGGCGCGCGATCAGAATTTTTGCCGTCATAATACCGCGCCGTATTTTCTTTCGCGCCTGCCGTAGGAAGCCAGCGCCTCATGGAATTCCGTTTCGGTCCAGTCGGGCCAGAGCGCGGGCGATACATAGTATTCCGCGTAGGCGCCTTCCCAAAGCAGAAAGTTGCTGGTCCGGTATTCGCCGGCGCTGCGTATGACAAGATCCGGATCGGGAATGTCGGGATTGTCGAGATACAACGCAATGGTTTTTTCGTTCACGCTCGTTTCTCCCGCGGAAAGCGCCCTGTTTATTGCCCGCACGATTTCGTTCCGTCCGCCGTAATTGAGGGCCAGCACCACCTGGAGGCCCGTAAAGGCGGCCGTTTCTTCCATGGCCGACGCAAGCTCGCCGGCGATGTCCGCGGGCAGGCCGGCAATGTCGCCGGTGTGGCGTATCCTGATGCCGTTTTCACGGTAAAAGTCAAGTTCCCCCCGCAGATACTTTTTTACCAAACCCATGATAAAACCCACTTCGTCGGCGGTACGCTTCCAGTTTTCCGTTGAAAAAACATAGAGCGTAAGATAACGTATACCCGCGGTGGAGGCCGCTTTGACAATGCGTTTGGCGGCGCTCAGCCCCTCAAGGTGGCCCTGGGTTCGGGCCTTGCCGCGCTGCCGGGCCCAGCGGCCGTTTCCGTCCATGATAATTCCCACGTGAACGGGCGGCGCTAGACTTCCCTGATTTCCGATTCTTTTTCCTCCAGTATTTTATCAATCTGCTTTATGTACGAGTCGGTCAGCTTCTGCAGCTCCTCGGAATTTTTTGCCTCGTCGTCTTCGGTCAGCTCCTTGTCTTTAAGGAGTTTTTTGAGTTCTTCGTTGCCGTCCCGCCTGATATTACGCACCGCGACGCGGCTCTGTTCCGCCTGGGCTTTGGCCTGTTTTGCCAGATCCCCGCGCCGTTCTTCCGTCAAAGGAGGAATGGCGACGCGGATCACTTTACCGTCGTTTGACGGATTAAGGGAAAGCTCGGAAGAACGAATCGCTTTTTCGATTTCACCGATAAGGCTTTTATCCCAGGGCTGAATCACTATAAGGCGCGCTTCCGGTATGGAGATATTTGCCACCTGGCTGAGGGGGTTTTTTTCGCCGTAATAGTCCACGCGTATCCTGTCAAAGAGCGACGCGGAAGCCCTGCCGGTACGAAGGGCCGCGTAGCCCTCCCTGAGGCTCCCTATTGTTTTTTTCATGCGCTCTTCGCAGCCGGAGATAACGCTATGCATCGGCGCCTACCTTGAAGTAGATAAAATCGGCAATGCTGAGCGCGGCGCCCGCTTTTTTGCCGCATTCTTCCAGGGCCCTGCCGACCGGTATTTTTTCGTCCTTGACATAACCCTGATCGAGCAGACATATCTCTTTAAGAAATTTGCTCACCTTGCCCTTAAGAATATTATCCACCACATTGGCCGGTTTTTCCCTGAGGGATTCATCGCCTTCCATCTGTTTGCGGAAAATCGCTTCCTGCTCGTCAAGCCAGGCCCGGTCTACTTTTTCGCGGGACAGATACAGGGGGTTAAAGGCCGCGATGTGGAGGGCAAGGCTAAAGGCAAAGGCTTTGACTTCGGCGTTCGCGAAAACTTCGGCTTTGTCCGAGGCAAGCTTGACCACCACGCCTATGGCGCCGTCTCCGTGGATGTACTGGGTAAGGTATTCGTTGGCGGAAGCCGTGACCGTTTTAAGCCGTTTAAGGGTCATGTTTTCGCGTATCTTCGTGGCGAGTTCGGTGACCATGGCGCTGAGTTCCCCGGCAGCTTCGGTATAGCCTTTTTCCAGCGCCTTTTCCGTCAGCGCGTTGCCCATGACGATGAACTCGGGGTTACGCGCCACAAAATCGGTTTCACTGGCGACTTCCGCCAGCACCGCCGCGGAACCGTCGTCCTTTATCCTGACAAAAATTTTACCTTCGTTGGTGGCCCGTCCCGAACGTTTTTCGACCGCGGCCAGTCCTTTTTCCTTGAGCAGTTTTTCGGCGGCGGCAAAATCGCCGTTACATTCGACCAGGGCGTTTTTACATTCCATCATACCGGCGCCGGTTTTTTCCCGGAGCTTCTTTACGTCTTGAGCGCTTATATCAGCCATTCGTCCGTTCTCCTATTCGTATACTTTTTCAACGTCCACGGGAAGATCATCCTCTTCGGCGGGCGGCGCGGCCGTAACGGCGGGTTTTTCCTCCGGCGCCGTCTGGGAAGCGTAGGATTCGATGTCGATTTCCTCGTCTTCCTCTTTAATGGAGGCGTCGTTCATCAGATCCTCCATGTCTTCCTCTTCTCCCAGCGTTTCGATGATCTTGAGTCCCGCCTCGTTATCGGCTTCGACCACGGCGTTAGCCACGATTTGGGTAAAGAGTGTAATGGCGCGTATCGCGTCGTCGTTTCCGGGAATGGGGTGATCGATGCCTTCGGGATTGCAGTTGGTGTCAACCACCGCCACAATGGGAATGCCCATGCGCTTGGCTTCGGTAACGGCAATGGATTCCTTGCGGGTATCGATGATGAAGAGTATGCCCGGAGGATCCTTCATCTCCTTAATGCCCCCCAAGTTTTTCTGGAGCTTGGATCGCTCCTTGCCCAGGGCGGCGATTTCCTTTTTGGTAAGATTTTCGAACTAGCCGTCCACTTCCATCTTTTCGAGTTTTTTGAGACGGAGCAGGGATTTTTTTATGGTAACAAAGTTGGTAAGCATGCCGCCGAGCCAGCGGTTGTTCACATAGAACATGCCGCAGCGTTCCGCTTCTTTCTGGATCGCCTGCTGCGCCTGCTTTTTGGTGCCGACAAAAAGTACCGTCTTGCCCGCGGCGACGGTTTTTCGCACCGCTTCGTAGGCGTCTTTAATCGACTGGATCGTCTTTTGCAGATCGATGATGTGAATGCCGTTCCGTTCGGCGAAGATGTATTTCTTCATCCGCGGATCCCAGCGCTTTACCTGATGACCGAAATGAACCCCCGATTCAAGCAGGCTTTTCATGGTGACTACCGCCACTTCTTCCTCCAATTTCCCCGTCTGCTGAGCCCGAAGGCGTTACGGGGACCCTTCACTGTATCTCGCTGCGCTTGACCGGCGCGTACCGCGCGGAGGCAGCGGAAAATTACGGGCCGTACTGGTACCCGTTCTCCAACAGCATAACATAAAATTCGCGCAGCGGCAAGCCCACAACGGAACTGTAGGAACCCCTGACCGAGGTGATAAAACACGCCCCCTGCCCCTGGATACGGTAAGCGCCCGCCACTCCCTGCCATTCACCGGAGTTGATGTACCACTCGATTTCTTCCTCGCTAAGGGGCGCAAGGGTAACCGCCGAAAGCACCGAACGGCAGTCGGTGGTCCGCTTGTTTCCGTTAAAGAGGGCCACCGAAGTGACGACTTCGTGCTCCCTGCCCTGAAGTTTTTCCAGCATGGTCCGGGCCGTTTCGCGGTCGGGGGACTTGCCGAAAATTTCCCCGTCTACCGAGACCACCGTATCGGCGCCGCAAATCCAGTGGGGAATACGGCCCCGAAGCTGTTCCAGTATCGCGTTGATCTTGCCCGCGGCCATGGCGGCGGTATAGTCGGCGGGACTTTGGTCCTTGGCCGGCGACTCGTCAAAATGTGAGGGCATAATGTTAAAGGGAAGCCCCATCAGTTTGAAGTATTCCTTGCGGCGCTGGGAGCTTGACGCCAATATAATTGGTTCCACGCTGTTCTCCGTTTTTTAGATAGTAACACACCCGGTTGAGTGTAACCTGTTTGGGATGATTCCGGCAAGAGGCCGGCGCGTTAAACCAGGATTCCCTTTTGATGGTATTGCCGTTTAAGCAAGGTTTTTCACTTCATCGACAAAGCGCCGGCAGTTTGCCGCGAGGTCTCCGCCGGCGCTAAAGAGTCCGCCCCCAATCAGGATGAGGGTGTCTTTCCCGTAACTGGCGATCATGTCCGGAATTTTATCAAGGCTCATGCCGCCGGCGGGACAGGGGAAAATCGGTTTGTATCCGCAAAGCTCCTCGCGGCAGGCCGAGGCAAGGTCAAGACACTCGGCCCTGGTCAGGGGAAAGCGTCCGCCGTAATTGGGAAAGATGGCCGCGTCGGCGCCGGCCATACGCATAATGGTTCCGAAGATCACGCGGCAGTTAATGCCGTCGGGATTTATCGCGTAGGAACCGAGAAAAGCGGGGTGGGCAAATACGGGCAGTCCGATTCCGGCAAGCGCGCGGACAGCGTCTATGCCGGCAAGTCCCGGGCAGAGAAAGACGCCGCCGGCGCCAAGCTCTTTTGCCTGGTAAGCGCGGTCAACTATTCTGTCAAGGCCCGCCGTAATGTTGGGAAGGTAAAGCGCGCTGTGGCCCGTCTTTGCTTTGACTTCCTGTACCGCGTCCGCGCAGGCCTTAACCCTGTCCGCGAAAGGGGCAAAGACCTGGTTGGAAAGGCCGTGATCGTCTTTGATAAGGTCCACGCCGCCCAGGGCGAATTGCCCGGCGATTTTTCCCATGTCGGCGGCGGAAAGCCCCATCGGTTTGATGGCGCTGAACACCAGCGGACGGACGGGAACGCCGAGCAGCCCGCGCAGGCCCTCAACCCCGAAGCGGGGACCGTTTAAAACGCCGTCCAGGGCCGTGCCGGGATCAAGGCGAATTACCTGAATATTGCGTTTGATGCTGATGTTGCCAAAGACGACGTTGAGGAACTGGGTAAGCTCGCCGGAGGCAAGCTCGACGGCGTAACTTATCACGGCGTTCCAGGCCGCGGCCTCCGGCTGTTTCATCGCGCCGGCCGCCGGAGCTTCCCGTTCAAAGCGTTCGACGCGGCCCAGTATCATATCCCTTATCGCGCCAGGCGGAGTAGCAGCCACCGGGAATTCGGTGGTCTGTTCGACACAGATGTCTTCGGCGGCCGCCATGGCGGTTTTTTCGTCCCCCGTTAAACGGTAGGTAACGGAAAAACGCTTTCCGCTGATGAGGCTTCCGGTTCTGTCGTCGTCGTATGTTTCAAAAGCCATGGCTGCTCCTACAGGGCTTCGGCTTTTGCCGCGCTTAAAGCTTCGGGGGTAAAGGTCCGTCCCAGTTCCGCCTCCCTAATCCCGAAACGTTCGCCGCAGATATTTTCTATGCCGGCGATAAGGGCCATCGCGTCAAGGCCGTATTCCTTCATCAAATAACGGCGGCTTGCCCCGTGAACAAAGGTGTCGTTGATGCCAAGCCTGCGCAGGGGCTTTTTTACGTTTGCCTCGGCCATAACTTCGGCAGCTATGCTTCCAAGGCCTCCCACAATGCTGTGGTTTTCCAGCGTCACCGCCCCGTAACGGCTTTCGGCGATTGCCTCAACAATTTCATGATGATGAAAAGGCTTGAGGGTCGAAATATGGTAATGGGCAATGGCAAGGCCTTTTTCCCTCAGCGCCAACGCGGCGCGTATTCCTTCTTCGGTACAGATACCCGAAGTGATCAGGACCAGATCTTTTCCCGCGCCGAGCCTGCGGGCCCTGCCGAAGCGCATGACATCCTTCCGGTCAAAGAGCACGGGAACTTCCCCGCGGAGCTGGCGCACATACACCGGCCCCGGAAGTTCGCAGGCTATGTCCAGCGCCGCTTCCACCTCGCCCGCGTCCCCCGGCTCAAGAATGGTCATATTGGGAAGCGCCCGCATGACGCCGATGTCCTCGATTGCCTGATGGGTAGCGCCGCCCGGCGTCAGTACTCCGGGAAGAAAACCGAACATCTTGACCGGCAGGTTGGGATAGGCCGCGGACATGGCGATTTGATCGTAGGCCCTGCGGTAGATGAACACGGCAAAGGTGTGAATCAGCGGGATGAAGCCCCTGCGGGCCATGCCGCCGGCGAAAGAAAGCATGTTCTGTTCGGCGATACCCATGGACAAAAAACGTTCGGGGTAGGCGTCCCTGAAGCCGTCGGCTTCACAGGAACTGGTAAGGTCGGCGGAAAGAACATAGATTTCGGGACGGGACGCGGCCCATTCAACCAGATGTTTGGCGTGAACCCTGGTGAGTATCTCCATCCTGCCGCCGCCGTTTGAGCCGCCTTCATCTTTCTCCGTTCCGCCCGCGTCTTTTTTTACCACGGCGCTTTTATACGTTCCGCCTCCGGCTTTTTCGACATTCAGCTCGTCAAGATACGCCTGATACCTGTCTTTTTCGCGGGGGTTAAGAAAACGTACATAGTGAAACCGGGGATAGCGTTCTTTAAGAATTTCCATGTTCCTGCAGGGGTCGGTGTCGCAGAGTATGAAGGTGGGGGTTTCCGCCGGGGGAATTTCACCAAGCCGCGCAAGCTCTTCAATGTCGTGCCCGTTCAGCCTGAAAACCCTCGCGCCGAAAGCCTCGATACGCCGGTGAAAAGGCTCGATCTCCATGACGCTTGAGCGTTTGCCGTCGCACTGAAAACCGTTGACGTCGACATAGACAAGCATGTTTCCCAGCTTGTGGTAACAGGCCGCCTGAACCGCTTCCCAGAACTCGCCCGACTCACATTCACCGTCGCTCATGAACATCAGCACCCGGCCCGGTTCGCCCCTGATACGGCGGGCCAGCGCGATTCCCGCGGCCTGGGAAATGCCCTGGCCCAGGGCGCCGGATGTTACTTCCATGCCCGGCGAATGTTCGGCGCCTATCATTTCAACGGTGGAACCGTCTTTGTTGTAGCTTTCCATGCCGGCTTCGTCCATGCGGCCGGTTTCTACAAGGGCGGCGTAGAGCACCAGGGCGTACTGGGCGGGCGACAGTATAAAACTGTCGAGTTCCGGATCGCCGCCGCCGTTAAAATCCGCTCCGGTAAGGGCCGGATGATCGGGGCCGGGAACGCCGGTAAAGGGCAGCGGCAAAAGCGGCCTGTCGAGTTTTTTCAGTTTAAGAACCCTGGTATAGAGCACGGCGAAAATTTCCGCCGACGAACAGGCCTGGCTTAAATAGCCGCCGTTATGAACAATGGTATGGGCAAGTACCCGCCGCCGTATTCCCGCCGCTGTTTTCGCGGCGAGCAATTTCCACGCGCCGCTTGTATCCCGCCCCCGAACGAACGAACTCCCCCTCCCGTGCGAGCCCGCATGAGGAATTTCGTTATTCATCTTATCTCCTGTAACTCAAAAACGACAAGGTTCACTTTTTTGAACCGCTTTGTTTCTTCTTCTCTTCAAAAATTTTTCTGATGCTCTGGGCATAAGGAGGCCGCGCGATACCGTACTCGGTAATGATGCCGGTAATAAGTTCGTTATCGGTCACGTCAAAGGCGGGATTAAAAACTTTGACCCCCGCCGGCGCCATGCGTTCGCGGTACCACATCTCGGTTACTTCTTCGGCCTTTCGTTCCTCGATCACAATGTCGCTTCCCTTTTTGATAGTGAGGTCGATGGTAGAAGTGGGGGCGCAGACATAGAAAGGTATCCCGTAATGTTTTGCCAAAATCGCGACGCCCGAGGTGCCGATTTTATTTGCCGCGTCTCCGTTGGCGGCGACCCTGTCGCAGCCGACAAAACAGGCTTTGACCCACTTGTTCTTCATTACCTGACTTGCCATATTGTCGCAGATCACCGTCGTATCCACGCCGGCCGAAACCATCTCGAAAGCCGAAAGCCGCGCCCCCTGAAGGAGGGGGCGGGTTTCGTCGGTAAAGACCTTAAAGTTAAGGCCCTTTTCCCTGCCCAGATGAATGGGCGCCAGGGCGGTGCCGTACTTGACCGTGGCGAGCTGGCCGGCGTTACAGTGGGTAAGAATTCCGTCGCCGTTTTTAATCAGGGTAAGGCCGTATTCGCCGATGGAACGGCAGACCCAAATGTCCTCGTCCCGAATCGCGACGGCCTCGTCGTGGAGGAGGGCGACAAGTTTCGCGGGCGGCTCCCCCTTGTTATCCAGCACGACCTTTTCCATACGGTCAAGGGCCCAAAAAAGATTCACCGCCGTAGGCCGCGAAGAGGCAAGGTATTCTTTGGCCTTTTTAAATTTCGCGTAAAAAGCGTCGTAATTTGCCGCCTTGATGTCCCGCGCGGCAAGATACACGCCTATGGCCGCGGCGACGCCTATGGCCGGAGCGCCCCTTACCTGTAACAGATAGATGGCGTTCCAGATATCTTTCTGCCTGGTCAGCGAAAGTATCTTGACCGTTCCGGGAAGTCTGGTCTGGTCGATTATTTTAAGCGCGTTTTTGCCGTCATCCAGCGCGACGGTCTCTATCGAAAGAATGTTATCTGCCATGATTTTCCTTTTTCCGCCCTTTGGAAGGGTTACTTCAATTCGTCAACGGTTTTAACGGCCCTGCGGAATGAAGCGGTAAAATCGTCCCCCGTATGGAAGGCGCGCCGGTTCATAATAAGGTCCTTGGCGCAGACTATGTTGATACGCTCGGCCCTGATACGTTTGGCCCTGTCGCTTATTGTCGTAACGTCCTTGACCTGGGCCATGCCCACCGTTCTGCGGATCAGCTCGGTTCCCGCTCCGGCGGCGGTATCGGCGATGATCGTATCAAGATACCAGGCTGCAAAGCCTTCGGTTTTGGCCATCACGTCGGTAACCCGTTCCGCGTAGCAGACAAGGAATTTCTTTTTAAAGAGGTCGATTACTTCGGCCGCGGTTTTGAGGGCCCATTCGCAGAAAGAGGCGTCCCCGGCGGCATCGCCGTTATCCCAGGCAAAGAACAGATTCGCGACCACATTGCCGATGTCGTAACCCATGGGGCCGAAGAAAGCAAACTCGGGATCAAAAATTTTCGTGCTGTCGGGCTTTACAAAGATCGAGCCGGTGTGAAGGTCGCCGTGAAGCAGGGCCTGGGCGTTGTTCATAAAATCAAATTTGAGCTTTGCGATTTCCAGATGCAGGGATTTGTCCCCGTAAAGCTCTATTTTTAAAAAATCAAGATTTTCGGGCGTTACAATATTCCTTCCCTTTACATCGTTGTAGGGCTCGGTGTATATCAGATCCTCGGTGATTTCGCAGAGTTCGGGATTAATAAAGCTCTTGACCAGCGCCTTTTTTTCCTTGTGTTCCATCACCACGTCGGTCGTGTTAAGGAGGGTGTTCACCATGTAGGTGGTAATGTCCTCGGCAAACAGGGGAAAGGTCTTGTGCTCCATCAGGGCGTAACGCATCAGACGGTGGTCCGAAAGATCTTCCATAAGGCAGGCGCACATTACCGTGTCGTACCGGTAAATTCCGGGAACCAGGCCGGGGGCGTACTTGTGCTGAAGGATCAGTATCTCCGACTCGATGCGGTTACGGTCGGTAGAGACACGCATCTCCGCCGAAATCCGCAGCTGTTCACCGGCCTGTTTAACGATCACCGATTTTCCCGACGCGTCTTCGACAACACGGAACACGTAGTTCAGATTGCCGTCGCCTATTTCCTTTACCGTCAACTTCGAACCCGGCGCGAAGATGTCGAGTTTTTCGCGGACATAATCGGGAACATCCGCTTCTTTCATCAAAAAATAATTGTCAAAACGAGACATCATATCTCCTTGTCATTTTTTGCGAACGTAGTTAAGGGCCAGGGCAATAGCCAGCACGGCCCCCTTGAAAATATTGACCGTATAGTAGGGCACCGAGGCCATGATGAGGCCGTTCTCCAGTACGCCGATGAGGAAGGCGCCCGCCAGGGTTCCGAACGCATTGGGCCGCCCTATACCGGCGACGGAAATACCTATATGCGCCGCCGCTACGGCCCCCATAAGGTGAACGGAACCGGAGTTGATTTGGGCGTTTCCGACGCGGGCGCCGATGAGCATGCCCCCGATGGAAGCAAGGGCGGCGCTGAATACATAGGCCAGGGCCCGGTATTTTTGCACGTTGATGCCGGAAAGCCGCGCCGCCTCGGAATTGGACCCGACGGCGTACATGTAGCGTCCGTGTTTTGTGTAGGTAAGAAAGAGGAAGGCCAGCGCGACAAGGACGAGCATGATGATGATAATCCACGGCTCTTTTCCCATGGTGCGCAGAAACACGGGCACCGTTCCCGTAGCGGTGGTTCCGCCCGGCTTGACCATGCGCTCGTTGATGGCGCCGCCTCCCGCGTAGGTCATGGCCACCCCTTCAAACATGAACATCGTCGCCAGGGTAGCAAGCATATCAGGTATCCGAAGTTTGACGATGAGGAGGGAATTAACCACCGAAACGCTTTGAAGAATGATGACGGTCAGCGCGATTGCCAGCAGCGCGCCCGGTACGCTTGTTCCCATGGAGAACCAGATCAGGAAGGTCATGTTCACCGTATTGGCGGTGGTCGCCGCGGAACCGACCGACCGATCGATGCCGTTTACCGTCAGGGCAAAGGTCATGCCTATCGCGACGATGGTAACAATACTGACCGCCCTTACTATAGTGGTTATATTTGACAGGGTTCTAAAGGTCGGCATGGCTATTGAAAACCCGATAACAAGCAGAGCGATGGTAAGGAGTATTCCCCATCTGGTAATAAAATCCATCACCCTGGACTGTGAAAAATTTTTAATACGTTCCGCCTGGGCCATCTTAATTTCCTCCGGTTGAATAATACAGCAGCTCTTTCTCGCTGGTTTTGGGAACATCCACTTCTTTTACGATTTCGCCGTCAAACATGATATAGGCGCGGTCCGCGATGGCAAGTATTTCCGAAAATTCGCAGGAGGTGTAAATGACGCCTTTTCCCTGGGCGGCAAGGTCTTCAATCAGTTTGAAGATGTCCCGTTTGGCGCCCACGTCGACGCCCTTGGCGGGTTCGTCGAAAATATAAATCTCCGAATCGGACACCAGCCATTTTCCCACAACCACTTTCTGCTGGTTGCCGCCCGAAAGAAGGGCCACCTGCTGGGATTCCGAAGGAGTTTTGATGCCCAGGCCGTCAATTATTTTGCGGGCCGCGGCAATCTGGCGGCGCTTGACCACAAAGCGTATTTTGTTAAGAAATTTTTGCAGTGAAGAAATGGTAATGTTGGAATACACAGGGTCCGCTACGAGAATTCCTTCCTTGCGGCGTTCTTCCGGCACCAGGGCAAGCCCCCGTTTTACCGCCTGACTCGGCGAACGGGGGGTAATGTTTTTTCCGTTAAGTTTTACGGCGCCGCTTCCGGCACGGTAAGCGCCGAAGA
>JAITBL010000187.1 GCA_031283575.1 Treponema sp.
GTTCGTCGTGTTCGCCACCCAGGAAGTCGCCGACGTGGGAAAATCGGCCGTCAAAAGCACCGTCATCCAGCAGTGCCTTACAAAAATATATCTGGCCGACCCCTCGGCCCTCACCGCCGGCATGATCGACGTTTACCGGACTTTCGGATTGTCTGATTCCGAAATCGCCCTTATCGCCGCCTCCACGATGAAACGCGATTATTTTTACACGAGCCCCCTGGGACGCCGGCTCTTCCAGCTCGACCTCGGCCCGCTTACCCTCGCCCTCGTCGGCGCCCCCGACCACGCGCTGCTGGACGCCCTGTCCGCCGAATACGGCCCGGGCGTACCCCTCTGCCGTCCCCTCCTCGACGCGCTGCGCGTCGATTACCGCCCCTTCCTCGGCCGTGACGCGCCCGGGGAAACAACGGAACGGCCGCCCGCGCCGCCCCCTCCTCTTCCCGCCGCCCTTCCCCCGCCGCCCCCGGGGGAGCTTTCGTACCGCGCCGCCCCGCGCCTTCCCGCGGCGGAAATACTGGACGCCGTCGCGCGCGTGCGCGACCGGCGCGGCAAGGGCGAAGGGCGCGCCGCCGACTCCCTCGCCGAAACGCTCGGCGTAAGCCCCGCCACCGTCTACCAGGCGCGCCGCCTCCTCAAACGCGGCGGCGAGGATCTGATCGCCCGTGTACGGCGGGGGGAAATCACGATTAAAAAAGCCTGCGCGCGCCTGGCGGACGGGGAAACGGCGTGAGCGCCAAAACATGGCTTCGATCCTGCAAGTGCGGATACAGCGCAACAGTTTACAAGGTTTTAAGACAGAATGAAAAGACTGGAGCCGATGAAATCAAATACCATATTACGTGTGCCGGTGATTGTGATTATGCCGGCGAGTACAACACGAAAAAAGAAGCAATAGCTGCATGGAACAGCCGGGCGGGTGAAACATGAGGCGCATGGCCTTTAACCCCCGGTTTGTGAACGCTACCCGTCTTCCTTTTTTGCCAGCGCTTCGGCAAGAAGCGTCACCAGCTGCCGCAGATCTTCGGCGGGGATGTTCAAATCGTCCTGGATAACCACACGTTTAATGGTTTTCGACTCGTCGTCAATAATATAGTAATGTCCGTTTACAAAATACGTCTTTTTTCCCATGGCGGCTTTCCTCCGGTATTTGCACTATACGCCGAAACGGGCGCGCTGTCAATTTTAACGGCTTATGGATAAATACCGCGTAACACGGGAAATCGCCTCGTCGTTCTCGCTTTCCCCGCAGGAGGCCGAAACCGCCCGCCTGCTGCTGGAAGCGCGGGCCGCGGCGCTCGGTTATTCCTTCGGCGAATATATGGAACGCTACCACCCCGCAGGGCTCGCCGGCAGGGACGAAAACCTTCCCCCGCAGTTCAGGGGTTACGTCCGTTTTCTCGGCGGCGACGCCGCGGCCGTGCTCCGCGCCGGGCAGGGCGCCGATTTTTCAACCTTCGTCCACGAGTGCGCCCACGTGTTCCGCCGCCAGCTTGCCGGCGCGCTGCGGGAACAGGCCGAGAAAGCCTTCGGCATTACCGGCGGAAAATGGGGCGTTGAAAAAGAGGAGCTGTTCGCGCGGGGCCTGGAACAGTGGATAAAACGCCGGCACGGCCGTGATAAATCAAGGGCGGAACTCTACAACAGGGGCAGGCGTTTTGTCGATACCGTCTACCGCGGCATGGAACATATCGTCGATATCGACCCGCGCATGGAAGCGGTGTACGAACGGCTCTTTGAGGAAAATGCCTTCAGGCAGGATGTCTATAACGGCGCGGTCCGTCAGGCCGCGGAAGGAAAACTGCCGGAAAACTCCCACGTGTTTTTGGGCATGACGGCGCGGATATACGAAGAGCTCGGCTTTGAACGGCTGCCCATGGCCATAACGGCAAAACATCTTTATTCGACATTGCGGGCCGGCGGAGAACTGAAAGATTTTAATTATCACGATTTGGGCGAAGACCTGTTACAACAGATACCCCGTCAGCTTAAAAAACCGCTTGTCATCGTACAGGACCCCGACAGGGAAACGGAAATTATCAGCATTATCACGCTCAGGGACAAGGAAGGACGTGAGATCGCCGTCCCCATCGCGCAATTCCAGAAGGGCAATTTTAACGGCGCCGAAATCGACGTGAATCTTGTTAAATCAATTTATGGAAAAAGCGGATTCGAAAACTGGCTGAAGGCGGCAATTGATGACAACCGGCTTTTGTATTTCGATAAAAAAAGAACCGGACCGGCCCTGAATGGGAAATTAACTCACACTGTCCAGGACCGTTCCACGCTGCCTCGCGGGCCGAACCCGCCCGACCTACTACAGAATGTATCCGGTTTTATACCGGAAAATATAGCGCGGTACCGCGAAGAAGTCAAGCGCCGTTTCCCGAAACGTTTCACCGGAGGAGAACGCGTTCTCTACCAGCGGGCGGAAGTACCGGACGGCCAGCTTGCCTTTGATTTTACGGCGGAACAAAAAACCGCCGAACCGGTCAAACCCGTTGCTGAAACACCGGCGACACAGCCGGAAGCGGATGCAAAACCGGCCGCGCCCCATCCCAATACCGGCGAAAACTTTTTGCGGAACTTCGCCGCCATCGCCGGCTCGTTCAAAAACGATCCCGTCGAGGCCGCGCGCTTCCTGCTGCGCGCCATGGAAAAAACGGAACGCGAAAAGGCCCTGGCCGCCATGCGCCGCGCCGGCTGCCATGACCGCGAAAGCCATCACGCCTACCTCCGCGCGGCCCTTCCCCCCGTTGCCGAAACCCCGGCGCCGGAACGGGAAACGGAATTCCGGCCCTGGGGCGCGTGGTCCGATTTCAACAGCCGCCTCTCCACGGCGGAACGGGAATGGTTTAACGGCCGCGCGCGGGAGATTCTTGAAAAAGCCGGGAACGTTCCGCCGGACGAAAAAGACAAAGCCGTACTGCGCCGCTATTCGGGCTTCGGCGGCATTGCCCGCGGAGGAGAACGCGGAGTGCTCTATGATTATTACACGTCCCCGCCCGTGGCCCGCCTTGTCTGGGACCTGCTTGAAAAGGCCGGAGGCGTTGCCCGCGGCGCGAAAATCCTTGAGCCTTCCTGCGGTACGGGCGTCTTTTTCGCCTATGCGCCGCCTGAAAAAGCGCTTTCCCTTACCGGCGTGGAACTCGACCCGAGAACGGCCGGCGTGGCAAAAGCCCTGCACGCCGGTAACGGCGTGGAAATCCTCAGCCAGAGTTTCGAGGCGTTTAACCTTTCGCAAAAAGCCGGCGGCTTTGATCACGTTATCGGCAACGCGCCCTTCGGTGAACGGAGCGCCGGAACCGCCGCCCTCGACATGAAAGACGAAAAATCACTCGACAATTATTTCGTTTCCCGCTCCCTCGACAATCTGAAAGACGGCGGAACCATGGCCATGATTGCCGCCCCCGGCGTTCTTGAAAATAAAACCAACGAACCCTTCCGCCTTGCCGCCGCCCGGAAAGCCCGCTTCCTGGGAGCCGTCAAATTACCCGACCGCAGCTTCCGTCACAGCCATACCCGGGTGGAACCCGACATCCTTCTGTTCCGCAAATATCCCGCCGGCATACGCGCGCGCCTGGAAGCCCTTGACGACGAAACGTTCAAATCAACGCCGCTCTACGACCGTGATTTTTCAGAAGCTTATTTTGAAAATCATCCGGAGCACGTCGCCGGCGAACTTTCAAAAGGTACCGGACAATGGGGCGCCGACGAGGTGAAGGGGGATATAACGCGGGAAACCGTCAAGACAGCGCTTGAGCGCTTTAACCCCGCCTCGCCCGTCCCCGAAACGGTTTTTGAAGAAATACGCTCCCGCTACGATCTCCCTTCCGCGTCCAAAACACAAACCGTATCAGGCCTTGACGGTGAAGAACTCAAACAGCTTGAAGAAAAAACCCTGGGCCCGGGGGCCGTCAAGATTTTTGAAAAC
>JAITBL010000236.1 GCA_031283575.1 Treponema sp.
TGAATCGATCAACGCCGAGGCGGCCCTCAAACGGGCGAAGCTGCGCCTGCGCGTAGCCGCCTCGAATCTCCGGTAATGTGTTGACACTGCGGAGCCTGTCAAAACACTTACGCGGAAAAACAGCGCCGGGTCAAAAAGGGACCGCCCCGCAGAGGCTCATTCACAGCCGGATCGTTATTCATCGATGGCAGGATCATAGGTTTCTACGACCCACGTGAAACCGGCGATAGATCCGCCATATGCTGTACCGTTACTGCTATCCTCTATTATTTGATTCCAGCCCGCTTTCAGGTTAATGACAAAACCAGGTAACGTAATTGTGGCGTCCTGATTCACCCAAAGATAGTGGACTATTTTTGAACCGCTTTTGAGGGTCAGTTTTTTGCCGGTTGTACTACTGTGTACAACGCTTGCAAAAAAAGTAATCCCCCTCGATGCCGTATCGCCGGGAGAGACGGTTGCGTATCCTCGAAGAGTGTTTTGAAGACTATCCATGGTATCGGGCGTGTCCAGGGGAAAAGAGAAGGAGCCGTCTGTTGCTACCGTAACCTTAGTACCGCTGCTGACCTCACTACAAGCAAAATTCCAGCTAGCCCCGAATTTGCGGTAATAGCCAAAGTCAGTGGCGCTGCCGGTGTCATGACCACTGGCGGTATCGCTTATTGTCGTGGTCGCGCCAAGGCTAATGGCGTTGGTGATTATTGGTGATGCAGGGGAGCTTCCGTTATCACAACCCGAAACCAGTATCCCGAATGCCAGCGCCAACATTCCCAGCGTAACCGTAAAGTCGCGTCTCTTTTTCATTTTCATGCTCCTTTTGTATGTTTTTTCATACACACCTGGGTTCTACCCTTCAAAATTTCCTCCCACAAGGGCGGAATATGCGCTTACAGGGTATAAAATGTTTATTATATTTGTCAAGAGCGTATTGTTCGATCGGATTATAGGCCGGTAGCATATAAAATATGGAAATGATGAAGATTTTTGTCTTCAATATGAAAAAATACCGTAAGAAAAAGCAGCTTTCACAGATGAAACTTGCGGAAATGCTCAATACATCGACGAGTTATATCGGCGAAATCGAGATAAACAGCAAGGTTCCGTCAATGGAAATGGTCGAAAAAATCGCCAAAGCCCTTGATGTGGAACCTTTCAGGCTTTTTGTGGATGATACGGGCCGTCCGGGAGGCGATACGCCCATAGCGGATAATTACCTTGAATGTTTAACTACCGCGGAACGCCAGGATCTGACGGACCGGTTTATTGCCCTCATCTCAAACGACATAGAACAAATCCTCCAGCCCGAAAAAAGGTAGCTTTTTTTGACAGGCGCGGCCTATCCATGACGCCCTTTTTTTTACTATACTGACAAAAGCTGTGGTTTCCCCACAACGCTGCCGGCGACACTAGCTCATCCGGATAGAGCAACAGCCTTCTAAGCTGTAGGTGGCCCGTTCGAGTCGGGCGTGTCGCGCTTAACGCGCCGCGGTCCAGCCGAGGCTTTCCTGCTGTATCGTATAAAGCCGCGCGAACAGGCCCTTTCTTGCCAGCAGTTCCCCGGCGGCGCCTTCTTCCACAAGACGGCCCTGATCCAGCGCGGCGATTTTGTCCGCCCCCAAAACCGTTCGCAGGCGGTGGGCGATGACGATGACGGTACGGTTTTTCACCAGTGCGGAAATCGCCTCCTGTATGAGCGTTTCGTTCTCCGGGTCCAGGGAAGCGGTGGCTTCGTCCAGCAGCACGATGGGGGCGTTTTTAAGAAGAGCCCGGGCGATGGAGATCCTCTGGCGTTCGCCGCCCGACAGGGTAGAGCCGTTTTCGCCGATCACCGTGTCGTAACCGTCGGGCAGTTCCCGGATAAATTCATCACAGCGGGCCATTTTTGCCGCGGCGCACACTTCCGCGTCGCCGGCCCCTTCCCTGCCGATGCGGATATTGTTCTTCACCGTGTCGTTAAAAAGCACCACGTCCTGAAACACAAAACTCATGTACGACATCAGCTTTTCGGGGTCGATGCCGGAAATGTTTTTTCCGCCTATGCGTATTTCCCCTTCACGTACGTCCCAGAAGCGGGCGATAAGCCGCGCTACGGTGGTTTTGCCCGAACCTGACGGGCCTACCAGGGCGGTAACGCCTCCCTGGGGAATCGAGAGGCTGATGTTTTTGATCACGTCCTCTCCTTCGTGGTAAGCAAAGCTGACGTTCCGTAATTCGATGTTGTAATTATCGATGACGACATTTTCTTCGCCGCCCATCGCCGGTTCACGGCGCAGAATTTGCATGCGTTTGGTGGAAACCAGAAAATAAAAGAATTCCGGCAGCAGGGTAAAAAGGATAATGAGCGGCGAATAAATTTTCGCGCTGATCAGAATAAAGGCAAGAAGGGTAATAACGCCGAGGCCGCCGCCGGTCAAAAGAGAAATTCCCGTCAGTACGACAAGGCCGATTCCCGTCTGGAGTATTACCATTGCCAGCGTTATAAAAATTCCCGTAAGACCCTCGAATTTTATCGCCTCTTTCATCATGCCGCGCAGGGAAGCTTCGAGGGCTTTTGATTTTTCCCCCGAAAGAGCAAAGGCCTTGACCACCTTGATTCCTTCGAGGTATTCCTGCATCTGGCCGGAAACGGCGAGCCTGGCCTTGACGTGGCGTTCGCCGAAAAATTCCTGCAATTTCCGGCTTCCCAGAATAAGGCCGAGGGAAACGGGCAGGGCGGCGAAAAGGGCCAGGGCCATACGCCAGTTGTAGAGGGCCAAAAGGGAACAGGTAACAAGGTCGGTGATAATGCCGCCGAAAAGTCCCGGCGTCACGTGGCTCATCACATGCTCAATGGCAGTACAGTCCGCCATCATGTTCGTCGTCAGTTCCGAAAGATCCTTGTTGTTGAAAAAGCTTAACGGAAGCCGCCTGATATGTTCGGCCGTTTCCAGCCGGATTTTTTCCGATTCGCTGTAGGCCACGGTGTAGGTTTTGCGGTATTCGTTCCGGTAGGCGAAAAAGTACAGGATCGCGGCGGCAAGACCCAGACACGGCAGCGTCCAGAGCCGCCCGCGATCCAGAGCCGCGCCGGCGAGGAGGGGATTCAGCAGGGTGATGATGCTCTGTATGATCACGATAAAGGGCAGGAGGAGGGAAAGGTTCGCGACCACCACCGCGAGTACCGCCCGCTTGAAATCCCTGCTGCCCTCATCGGACAGGCCCAACAGATTTTTCAGGTTAAACACCGCTTTTCTCCTTTTTGTCCGACGCCCGCGCGTTACCGCTTTGGCGA
>JAITBL010000227.1 GCA_031283575.1 Treponema sp.
CCGGCCGCCACCAGATTGATGTAAACGGTGGAACCTTCAGGCGGAATTTTGTCAAAGCCTCCGGTAATAATTTCATCATTTATTAAAAAACGGGCGTGGCTTATGTCCAGGGGTGACTGTAATTTTTCGTAGAGTTCCGAAAGCGGCGCCGCCTCGCAGTACAGTTCTTCGTATTCGTCCCTGAAAGGATGTACACGGTACCGGACTTTAATCGACATGGTACCATCCTTCGACGCGGCCGCTCAACAGGGGATCGTCGGTTTTTTGCAGGACGCTGCCGGTTTGCCTGAGCGTGTGCAGGAGGTAACCGCCCCCGGAATATATTCCAAGATGTACCGGCCGCCCGCAGAATCTTATAACACAAACATCTCCCGCGGCGGGCGTTTCCACTTCGCGGCCGGCAAAGACGGGACGCCGGGCCTTCATCACGCGTTCGGTTTCTTTCAGGTTGTCCGCGTCGGAATAATCGCCGGATAACAGCGGAAGTTTTTTGTTTAACTTTTCGGTGAGTACCATGCGTATGAGCCCGTAGCAGTCGGCCCCTTCGCGGGTTCGTCCTCCGGAGAGGAAGGGGATGCCGACATATTCCTTTACCCAGGGAGCGATATCCGTCATGCGAACAACCCCGGGAAATCCTGCGGTGTATACCGGATACCCGGCAGATTCCGGTCATAAATATAAAAATCATAGAGTTCCGCCGAAACAGTTTCTTTGGAGATGCTTACATTCCGCAATACGAATTTAAACGGTCCTGTTTCGATTACGTCGGGGTTTTGGGCCATAACCACGCTGACGGTAAGGATTATCCGTGCGCCGATCGTTTCTTCCACCACTTCGGCGATACGGCGATCCACGTTGTCCATTTCGATGCGGCAGGCCCTGGAATTGCCGTCATCGTCCTGGGTCGGGAGCGTTACACGAAATCCGCAGGGAATGTGTTCATTTCCTCCCGAAACAACAGGTTCCGTATTGTCCACAAAATAAAGCGGATCAAAACCTTCTCCTTCGATTTTGACAAGATACAGAAAGACGGCCGCGCTTTCGTCCTTTATTAATTCGCGTCTGGCTTCTTCGGTCACGGGAGCCTCTCAAGGGACATTGATATTTCAAAAAACCCGTCCGACTCGCTTTCGCCGTATGCTTTGGTAAAACGGAATTCCTCGTGTATGCCGGTTTCCGGGTTTCTCATGATAAAGCGGAGCGTTCCAAAACCCAGCGTCTGGGTAAACCATGTTTCAAAAATTTCCCTTTCCGCTTCGTCCAGAATAACGGCGCCGGAGAACTGTTTGGGCGCAGCGGTATAACGGAGCCGCTGTTTTGCGGGACCGGCGTCCATCTGGGTTCTGATTACCGGATCCTTGTACTGGGATGAAAATCCGCTTGCCCTTACGGCGGGAAGATTTTCGGGATAGGATATGTTTGTCATCACACCCCCTGCGCCCTTATACCGTAACGGCTCGCCATGGGCCGGTCCATTTCACCGTTTGAGAAGCTTTCTTTTACCGCCCCTATAATGATTTTGCGTATCTGGTTTCCGCCGCCGTCCGTTGATTCCTCTTCCCTGACTTCTTCGTTCGTAAAATTCTGTATGATGACATATACCGCCGTTCCGCCCGTGCAAGCGCCGCCCGTGGCGCTTACGCCAAGACTGCCGTCGGGCCCGCGCCGCAGGGGCATGATGGCTTCGGGGCCCGCCTCGCCCATAACTCCGGTGGCGAAGCCTGCGCCGGAGGCGAAGCGGAAAAAGGCGGGTCCGTCCACCACGCGGTTGGTAAAGACGCCGCCCGCGGCAAACGCGGCGGCTTTGCCGTACTCGTCATAGACGCCGCCTTTGGCGTTGTTTTGAACGCCCTCCACATACCCCGACATAATCGCTGTTGACGCCGAAGCTGCAATAAACCCAAGGCCCAGAGCCCACTGTCCGTTAGCGATGAGCTGCAAGCCCGCCTGAAGAAACATCATGGGCAGCTGTTTGAGTATCTGCTGGGCCATGGCGCCAAGCGCCCTCTTGAGCGAATTGGCGGCGTCCTCCCCTTCCCCCAGGGCGCGGCCGAATTCCTCAAAGCCGCCGAGGGCCGAGGACGCGGTAAGTTCCAGAAACTGCGCGGACAGATCTCCCAGGATGATCGCGGCTTCGGAACTGAAAACGCCCATATCCAAAAGTCCCTGGGCCAGCGAATCGTTAAGGGTTTGCTGCCAGTCGACGATAGCCGCTTTTGCTTCCTCGAATTCTGTTTTGGCAATATCGGCTTCGTATTGCTCCGTTGTTTCAACCCGCATTTCCGAGTACAGACGCCGGATAGCCGCTATTTCTTCTTCCGAACCCGCCGCGGCGAATACCCGCTGTTCTTCCAGTTTGTTAATCGCCTCCAGTTCTTTTTCCATTTCGTATTCAAGATCGTCGACTTTCGTTTTACTCAGCGACAGCATGCGCCGCTTTTCTTCTTCCATGAGTTTGTCGGCGATCTCGGTTCGCTTCGCATTGTAGTATTCGTTGATCTGGTCGATGGTTTCCTTGTCCGCATTGTTCGTTCGGGCTTCACCAAGTTTTTTACCGCGATCAAGTTCGACATTTGCAAACGGATCCGGTGACTGTTCTGCCTGGAAACGCTCCCATTGTTCTTTCCATTGTTTTATCCAGGCGTTCGCGGCGTTCGCGGCGTTCTCTCCGGACGGTATTGGGTCCACCGCAATGGATTTGTTATCTTCTTGCCACGCGCGGTAAGCCTGTTGCTGCGCTTCCAGGTCCGCCCTGGTCTTCCCCAAATGCTGTTCTGTTTCCGCAATTGCTCCTTCCAGCGCCCTGATTTCCGCTTCGCGGTTGATCTGCATGTTCAGGTCGTAATCCGTATCGCCTATGGTCTGCAGCGGTTTTTGCAATTCCAGCAAACGGTTCTGCCGCGCCTGCAGTTGCTGCCGCAAAGCCGATTCCTGCATTCTTGTGTCCGCTATGGACATGTTGATTTCGCCGCCCGACATGTTTTTAAATTCAACAACATAGCGGCGTGCCGCGCCGGCGGCCGCATCAAGAGCGCTGGCGCTGCCCAGGGTCGCCAGCGCGAAATCTTCCGCTTCTCTTTTTGCCGCCTGTACTTTTGACGCGTAGATAACATATCCCGCCGCCAGCGCGGCCACGGCGATGGTGGCGCCCATAACGACGGGGTTCACCGCGCCCAGGGCGAGATTGAGGGCCATTTGCCGCGCGAAGGCAACGGTCGCCTGTACCGCCATTGCGGCGAGGTAACCGGTAATTGTCACGATGGCCGCGGTGAGAAGGCCTTTAAGAAGGGGGCTGTCGTTGATGACGTTGGCGATCGAGGTAAGGACGTTTACCACATCGATGGCCGCGGGTAAAAACATTTCACCGAAGGACGCCGCCAGGGTATTTACCGATTCCTTAAG
>JAITBL010000267.1 GCA_031283575.1 Treponema sp.
AGCAGAGAGAACAACACCGCCTGCGTGGGGCTGATGGAAAGCCGTTCAGCCACAATACCGATGCGGTTTTCCATTTTTTCAAAGAGGAGATCACTTATGCCGAGAGTTCCGGCATATTCGATAATATGCTCAATATGCTCCAAAGTAGTAAAATATTTCGGTTCCATTTCCTTTTCCGTGTAACCAAGAACCATCTGCCCGTTTTGCGCAGCCGTGGAAATCCGTTCCTTTACATTCGTCAAATCGCTCATTGTTTCCTCTTGTTTTTATGCAGAATGAAATCATTAAAGCGACACTGATCTGTCATAGAATGACAGATTATTTAACTGTGGGGTCTACTGCCATTTTTTGTTGGTGTTACAAAATTTAACCGCCACAGAGCGGCGGGGTATTAGACCCCACTGCGAATGAACCGCTTTTGCCGCGTATTATCGCGGAATGATAAATGTCAACAAGTTTCCCGCTGAGAGCGTCCACGGTCCAGGCTTGCGCGTGGCGGCGGGCTTCTTCGCTTTTGCGGCGGTAGAGTTCTTCGTCTTCGAGCAGGTCAAACACCCGGTCCCGAAAAACCGCGCTGTCGTCGGGGACCATAAAGCCGCCGTTGTCCCCGCCCATCACTTCCAGAGTACCCATCGCGCCGATGGCTACGACCGGTACGCCCGACAGCATTGATTCAATCGTAACCAGGCCCTGCGTTTCGGTCGTCGAGGGGAGCAGAAATACCTTTGAAATGCCGTAACAGCACGAAAGTTCTTCGCGCGGAAGATAACCGGTAAAGACGCAGGCCGCCTCCACGCCGAGTTTTTTCGCTTCCGCGCGGTGATAGTCCAGATAGGGGCCGTCGCCGGCGATCATCAGGATCAGATCGCCGCATCGCCCGCGCCATTCCCGCATCAAAGCGATAATGAGGCTGATATTTTTTTCGTAGGCAACGCGGCCGGCAAAAAGGAGAATTCGTTTTCCCGCAAGGGCGGGAAAACGCGCCTCCATGTCCGCGCGAAAACGCGCCAGTTCTTCGGCGCTGTGCCTGAAAAGCGCGGGATCCACGCCGGTGGGAAGATGTTCAAGCAGCTTTCCGGTTTGGTAGCCCTTGAGCATCTGCAGCGCCTGCATGGACGGCGCGACAAGAACGTCGGCCTGCATAAAGATGCGGCGCATGTACCAGCGGGTAAAGCGGATCAGAATCGCTTTGGGTATGTAGGGAAAATAATTGGCAATGTATTCTTCCCACATCGTATGGAAGGTAAAGATCACCGGCAGGCGGCGTTTCCTTCCGTATTTAAAACCGAAACCGGCTATAACAAATTCGGTATTGACGTGAAGCACTTCCGCGCCGAAGCTGTCAAGCGCCGCCTCAACCCTGCCCCGTTCACGAAAATGCGCCGCGCGGTCCTCGTGCGAAAAAAAGACAACTCCCGAAGGAACCCTCAGCAGGGTCAGCGACCCCGCCGTTTCGGCTTCGGCCTTGCCGCGCGGCTGGGCCCCCGGGCCATTCTGCGGGTATTCATTGCATACGATCAAAACGTCGTGGCCTTTTCCGGCAAGCGCGTGCGCATAGGTATCCACCGAAACGGAAACTCCGTTTACGCTGGGCCAATAGGCGTCGGTGAAGATGGCTATTCTCATGGCTGATCCAATAATAAACCGCTTGAAAAAAATCCGCAATCCCGATACCGTAAACAAAAGGTGAGTAAATGATTCAAATCGGTATTTTTTTTCTTGCGGTGTTTTTTGCCCTGATGACGGGAATCGGTATCTGGGGGATGAAAAAAACAAAAACCCTGGGTGATTTTTTTCTGGGCGGACGCAGTCTGGGACCGTGGGTTTCGGCGGTCGCCTACGGTACTTCCTACTTTTCGGCGGTGATCTTTATCGGCTTTGCCGGAACCCAGGGCTGGCAGTTCGGCCTTAACGCGCTGTGGATAGCGGCGGGAAACGCGATCATCGGCGCGGGCGCGGCGTGGCTGGTACTGGCAAAAAGGACGCGCCGGATGACGCAGAACCTCGACGCGATGACCATGCCGGAATTTTTGCAGGAACGCTACGGCGCAAAGCATTTAAAACCCGTCGCGGCCAGCATCATCTTTTTCTTTCTGCTGCCGTATTCGGCCTCTGTCTTCAAGGGATTGGGACATTTGTTTGAGGCGGTCTTCGGCATTCCTTACGACATCGCCCTGCTCGTGATGATCGCCTTTACCGGCGTTTACCTGATCCTGGGCGGTTACTTCGCCATCGCCATCACCGACTTTATCCAGGGGATCATCATGTTCGCGGGCGCCGCGGTAATGCTTCTTGTGATTTCGGGAAAGGGCGGCGGCCTTGCCGAAATAGTCGGAAACGCCGCGGAAGCCTACCGCGCCCACATTCCGCCCGAAAGCCGGCCGTCGATCCTCACGGTAGCGAGCCTTGTTTTTATGACGAGCTTTGGCACCTGGGGGCTCCCCCAGATGACCCAGAAATTTTACGCCATAAAAAACGAAAAGGTCTTTTCGACGGCGGCTATCGTTACCACGGTTTTTGCCCTGATGATTGGCGTTTCGGCCTACCTGACCGGCGCTTTTAGCCATGTTTTCTTTACGCCGGAAACCCTGCCCCGTACCGCGCAGGGTTCAATCGCCTACGATTCGATTATTCCGGCTTTGCTCACCGGCCAGCTGACCGGAAACTTCCAGTATCTTTTGGCGCTGATTTTGCTGCTGATACTTTCCGCCTCAATGTCAACCCTGTCGTCGCTGGTACTGGTTTCGTCCAGTTCGGTAGCCATCGACCTTTATCCGGTACGGGTGGACGCCGGCACGGGCAAGACCCGTTCGGTGGCGATGATGCGCTTTCTTTCGGCAATTTTTATCGTCATTTCCTATTTTATTTCCCGCTTTCAGATCAGCTTTATTGTTTACCTGATGTCGCTGAGCTGGGGCGTTGTTTCGGGGGCGTTTGCCGCGCCCTACATTCTGGGGCTCTACAGCAAACGCGTTACCAAACAGGGCGCTTACGCGGGGCTTTTTTCGGGCGCCGCGGTGATGATTCTGCTGTTTTTTGTCCTGGGTTCATCGCGATCGCCGCTGGCGGCGTCCGTCGCGATCATCGTGCCGTTTATCGTCGTGCCGCTTGTTTCGGCGTTTACCAAAGCGCCCGAACAGCGCCGGCTTGATCGCGCCTTCGAGGGCGTAAAACAATGACTCTCCCCGCGGCAGGCGGATCCCGTCCGCCGCCCTTAATCCGGCATCGTCTCTCGAAACAGCGTTTTCGCCAGGCGTTTTCCGGCCGCCGTGGCAAAGCAGCGCTCAACGGTCACGGGAAGATCGGCAAGGGGGAATTCGCCCTCTTCGTAGTTGACAAGGAAATCCGCTTCGATAAGGGCGCGGAAATCCCTGTCGCCGCAAAAATGGCTCTGATGGTGATGGCCGATGAGCAGGCTTACGCGGTCAATGACCTTTTGCGGAACACCCAGCGCGGCGAGCAATTCCGCGGCAACCGGCGGGCCAAGCTCCTCCTGCTGGCGGTGGGTACAGGCGCCGAAGCGGTCTTCGGCGGCTTTAATGCCGACATCGTGAAAGATGGCGGCCAGGACGCAACATTCTGTTTCCCCGGCGTCAAAACCTTCGTTTTCGGCTATGGCCCGCGCGCAGGCAAAAACCTTGAAAGCGTGGGAGACCCGCCTTCGGTCGCTTCCAAAATATTCCGCCAGGGCGAGCAGGGCTTTTCCTGTCATGATGACTGTAAAATAGGCCCTTATACCCTCCCTGTCAAGCCATTTGAGCCTGTTTTGGGGGCCGCGCCTGCAAATTTGACGGAGGCTCTTGACTTTTTGTTTTCTTTTTCATACCTTAGGAATGAGCCCCTGTCCGGGGTCTAATCAAATTACAGTACAGCTAATTCCGGTACTGGACCGGCGCCGACCGGCGGGCCGGAGCATAAAGAGGAGAAAAGTATGGCTAAACAACTATTGTTCAACGAGGAAGCCCGGCGTAAACTGCTTGCCGGGGTTGAGCAGATTTCCAGGGCGGTCAAAGTGACCCTGGGTCCCAAGGGGCGGAATGTCCTTTTGGACAAGAAATTTGGAGCCCCCACGGTTACCAAGGACGGCGTTTCGGTCGCCAAAGAAGTGGAACTTGCCGATCCGTACGAGAATATGGGCGCCCAGCTCCTTAAGGAAGTGGCTACCAAGACCAACGATGTGGCCGGAGACGGTACCACCACCGCGACGGTGCTGGCCTATTCTCTGGTAAAAGAAGGCCTTAAATCCGTGGCCGCCGGTATGACCCCCATCGAGCTTAAGCGGGGTATCGACAAGGCCGTCGACATCGCGGTGGAGGAAATCAGGAAAAATTCCAAGGAAATCAAGGACAAGGAAGAAATTTCCCATGTGGCCTCGGTTTCCGCCAACAATGACGCCGAAATCGGCGGCACCATTGCCGAAGCCATGGAGAAAGTGGGTAAGGACGGGGTAATTACCGTTGAAGAATCCAAGACCATGGATACCTCCATCGAGTTTGTCGAGGGGATGCAGTTTGACCGCGGCTATATCAGCGCATACTTTGTCACCGACCGCGACACCATGACCAGTGTTTACGAGGATGTCTACATTCTGATCCACGACAAGAAAATTTCCAGCATGAAGGATATGCTTCCCCTGCTCGAAAAAGTAGCCCAGGCAGGCAAGCCCCTCCTGATCATTGCCGAAGATGTTGACGGCGAAGCCCTTTCCACCCTGGTCGTGAACAGCCTGCGCGGCACGCTGCGCACCTGCGCTGTCAAGGCCCCCGGCTTCGGCGACCGCCGTAAAGCCATGCTTGAGGACATCGCAATCCTTACCGGCGGCGAAGTAATCAGCGAAGAATTGGGCCTGAAACTTGAAAACACCGAAATGCCCCAGCTGGGCAAGGCCAAGACCATCAAGATCGACAAGGATAACACCACGATCATTAACGGCGGCGGCAAGCCGAAGGACATCCAGGACCGTATCGCCCAGATCAAGGCCCAGATCGAAGACACCACCAGCGATTACGACCGTGAAAAACTCCAGGAACGCCTTGCCAAACTGGCCGGCGGCGTGGCGGTGATCAATGTCGGCGCCGCTACCGAAGTGGAGTTAAAGGAAAAGAAACACCGCGTGGAAGACGCCCTTTCGGCGACCCGCGCCGCCATTGAGGAAGGCATTGTTCCCGGCGGCGAGCTGGCCCTCATTCAGGCCGCTCTGGCCCTGGACAAGGCCGACACCGCCGGCCTCACCGACGACGAAAAAGTGGGCTTCAAGATCGTAAAGCGCGCTCTGGAAGAACCCATCAGGCAGATCGCCGAGAACGCCGGCGTTGACGGCGCCGTTATTGCCGATAAAGCCAAGACCGAAAAGAAGGGCGTAGGTTTTGACGCCGCCAGGATGGAATGGGTGGACATGGTAAAGGCCGGTATCATCGATCCGGCAAAGGTAACCCGTTCCGCCCTGCAAAACGCCGCCTCCATCGCGAGCCTCCTCCTTACCACCGAATGTGCCGTGACCGACCTTCCCGAAAAGAAGGAAGCCCCCGCAATGCCCCCGGGAGGAATGGGCGGCATGGGAGGAATGGACTACTAACCCGCTGAGGTATAACAGCCGTGAACCCGCTCGAAAGAGCGGGTTTTTTGTTTTCGGGCGTTCCGACTCCCTGGCAAAATGCGGCGATTTTTTTCAGGGAATTTAACTTTTATACCGATATGATCGCAATATTGAGTAAAAGCGCCGAAGCATTATATTCCCCCTGCAAACTCTGCCACCGTTTATGCGCCGTGAACCGCGCCGGCGGCGAGAGCGGGTATTGCGGGGAAAGCGCCGAACTGCGTATCGCCTGCGCAGGACTTCACCGGGGGGAAGAGCCGCTGTTAATCGGCGGCCACGCCGGCACGGGCGGTTCCGGCGCGATTTTTGTCAGCGGCTGTAATCTTGGCTGCGTCTTTTGCCAGAACCGCCAGATCACCGGCCACGGAGGGGGACGGGCGCTGGGCCGCGCCGCCGCTACGGACGAATTTGTCCGCATCTGCGCGGCCCTTAAAGAGCGGGGCGCCGCCAACATCAACATCGTTACCGGCAGCCACGCCATTCCCGCCCTTGCCGCGGGAATCCGCGCCGTCAGGGCCGCGGGGATCGATCTTCCCGTACTGTGGAATTCGTCGGCCTATGAAGACCCCTGCGCCCTGGAAATGCTCCGGGGCCTTGTCGATATTTTTTTACCCGACCTCAAGACGCTGGACAGAAGCCTGAGCGCCCGCCTGTTTAACGCGCCCGATTACCCCGAAGCGGCGGCGGCGGCCATCACAAAAATGCTCGGCATGGTGAATGACGCCGCGGGCGTACCGCCCGAGGCGGGCCGCGTCATGGTCCGCCATCTCGTTCTGCCGGGCGAGCTTGAAAGCACCCGAACCGTACTCCGCTGGTTTGCCGGTAACTGCGCCGGCGCGCTGCTTTCGCTGATGTTTCAGTACACGCCGCTGCCGCGGGGCAAAGCCGCGTATACCCGGGCGGGCGAAGCTTCCCCTCCGGCCCGCTTCATCAGCGAAGCGGAATACCATACCGTAATCGGGTGGCTCGGCGAATTGGGCATAGAGGAAGGCTTTGCCCAGGAACTGACGGCGCCCGACAATGAGTGGCTGCCGGATTTTTCCTGTCCCAATCCCTTTCCGCGGGGCATCTATACGCCCGTCTGGAGCTGGCTTAACTATACTCCGTAATTTAAACAGCGCGTTTCTCCTTTGTAATTCCGCGGTAAATTTCTTAAAAACGGCCGGTTGCTTGCCCCTGCCGCCTTTGTTATAATCGGATTATGAATAATTTCCTGCGCGATCTTCTCGATAAACTTCGACGCAATCCCGGCGCGGTCCGCACGGCGGCCGCCGGCCTTGGCCTTACCGCCCTTTTTGTTTTCGCCCTTAACGCCGCCGCTTTGAACCGGGCCGGCGCTGAAACAGCGCCGGCGGACGAAGTTCCCCCGTCGGGCGAAACGGCGGATCCGGGCGTGCAGTATGTGACGCAGGAAATGATCGACGCCGCCTTTGCGCTGGACTATACGGCGCAGACGCCGGAGGCTGTCCAGAGCGCCGATGTGATGCCGGAGGATTCGCTGTCCGCGGCGATTGCGGGCGAAGGGGCTTCGGCGGGCGGCGGTCTGAGGAAGCTCGCCGATTATAAAACATCCTACTATAACGCGGAACGGGAAGCCGCGCGTATCAGGGCCATTGCGGAGGCCCAGACCGCGGCGGCCGGGGGAAGCATTGAAAGCGCCGATCCCAAAGCGCCGCTTACGGTGATCGACTGGGGGCCGCGCGGCTTTTTTTCTTCCGCGGTACAGCGGCCCTCCCTCCATGTTGTGTTTTCCGAGCCGATGGTTCCTCTGGCGTCGCTCGGCGCAAAATCGGCTGTTTCCAGTCTTGTTGCCATTACGCCGCCCCTCAAGGGAAGTTTCCGCTGGTACGGGACCAGTTTCCTCAGCTTCGAGGCGGAGGAACCCTGCGCGAGCCAGCAGACCTACCGCATTACGGTAAACCCCCAGGCGCTTTCCCTTTCGGGAAAAAAGATTTCGGGAGAGCGCAGCTTCAGTTTTAATACCGAAGCCCTCAAACTGACCCGCATGGTAGCGGGCGAGGCGTTTAGAAAGCGGACCAATTCCTGGTACACCGACGAAGTTCCGCCGGACGCTTCCGCCGAGGTGAGTCTTTACTTCAATTATCCGGTAAACGCCGCGGACCTTAAGCAGTATTTGACGGTCAGTACCGTCTCGGGCGGCGCGAAAAATTTCGCGCTTACCCAGCTTGAAGCAAACAAGCTGCTTCTCAAGATAGCCGGCAATCTGGAATTTGACACGACGGTTACCGTCGTTTTGAAGAAAGGCGCCAGGTCGGCAAACGCGACGCTGGGAACGGCGGAGGATGATCCCCGTTCGTTCAACACTCCCGGCGCCTTTACCCTTTCCGGCATGGAAAGTATTCCTCCCTACGGCGCTTACAAACACCTGACCGTGATAACTTTTTCCACGCGCCTCAACCGCGCGTCGCTGGCGGGAAAAATTCATACCGAACCGGCCATGCCGTTTACCGAAAACAACATGGAAATTTCGGGAAGCCAGGTGCGGCTCTTCAATCTGCCGGCGGCCTACGGCAGCAGTTTCCGCGTCAGGATCGACGCCGGTGTGGAAGACGTATACGGCCGCAGACTCGACCGCGCTTACAACGAAGAAGTAAAGGTTCCCGCGGAACCGCCGCCCCAGGGATCGGTGCGTTTTCTGGACGAAAGTTATGACAAGTATAAAATGCTCGAAGCGCAGTTTGATCCCCGCTATCTCTTTGAATACCGCAATGTAACCGACAGGTCCGTATACACCCTCGCTTCGCGGAACAATCCCTACAGCGAAGTCGAAACAAACAAAAACAGGTTTACGCTGGAGACGGGAATCAATCAGCGTTACTTTGCCGACATGGATCTAAAACCCTATCTTAAAAACGGCAAGGGTTTTGTTTCGTTCAACGCCGAGGTCGAATATATTACCAATACCTTCGACAGGAGCAAAAAAACTTACGTCGCGGGAACCCTGAAAAGAAGCAATTCGCTGGTACTCCAGGTAACCGATCTGGGATTAACCGTGCGCACGGGCGTCAACAAAACGCTTGTGCTGGTTACAAGCCTGCGAAGCGGCAAGCCCGTTGCGGGCGCCAATGTGTCCCTGATAGATTACCATTTAATTGAAAGCGCCGCCGGCCTTTCGGAGCTTCCCGTGATCGCCAAAGGCCAAAGCGACGACAGGGGCCTCGCCGTGCTGATCCACGGAGCGGGGGTATTCCGCGAACAGACCCGTTCCGATCGTAACTTTGTGTACGCCGAAAAAGACGGAGACAGGGCGGTATTTCAGCCCTCCGATCACAATCCCTGGGCCTTCAACATTTACCCCGCGAGCCTGCGCCAGGCGGAAGTGATTCGGCCGGTTACCTTTCTCTTTACCGACAGGGGAATTTACAAGCCCGGCGAAACCGTGAGTTTTCGGGGGGTAGACCGCTCGCTTGCCGCGGGAAACTATCTGATCTATCAGGGCGATTACAGCGTCAGCCTCGAAGACAGGCTCGGAACCAAAATCGCGGAGCTGGAAGGAAGCACTTCCGAATCGGGCGGCTTTTTCGGCGCTTTCACGCTGCCCGAAAACGCTGTGCCGTCCTACTATAACCTGCGTTATATCCGCAAAAACAGGGACGGTTCGGCTGCGCAGGGCGCCGGCATTTCGATTCAGGTCGCGTACTTTGAGCGCCTTAAATTCCAGCTTGCCCTTACTCCGGCGCCGCTCACCGTTTTTTCGGGCGATACGGTCAACGTGCGGCTTAAGGCCTCCTATCTTTCAGGCGGAAGCCTGGGCGGCGCCGGATACGAAGCGGTCTGGCGGCGGGAGATGAGCTGGCGGCAGCTTTCATCAAAAACGATACCGAACCTTGACAGGTACCGCTTTGGTCCCTGGCGCAGCTGGGAAGGCGGCCGCGGTCTTTCCGAAGCGAAGGGCATTCTCGCCGCCGACGGTACGGCCGCCCTGAGTCAGAAAAGCGAAGCGGGCGTCGTAGGCGCGCCCTACGAATACTCGGTCGACGCGCGCGTTACCGATCTTTCCAACCAGATGATTGCGTCAAGCGCTTCGGTGATCGTTCATCCGGCGCGCTTTTACCTGGGCGTCAGCCGGCCGGTGAGCAGGGGCTTTCCCAAAGCGGGCGAGGAAATCAGCTTCGACTATCTGGCGATTACGCCCTCGGGCGAATACGCCCAGAGCGCCGATTTTTCCGCGGCGGCGACTCCCGTTCCGGCCGCGGGCGATACTTCCGCCGATCAAAACGGCGATTCGCCGCGCCTTGTGTTTACTCCGGCAAAGATCGAAGTGGAATTATTCCGCGAGGAGTGGCGTCTGGTTCAGCAGGAAGGCGCGGCCAACTATATCTACGACAACTATGTCAACGAAATGATCAGCGAACAAAAAGTGACGATCAATCTTCGTTCGTCGGGCGATTTTAAAGTAAAGCCGCCCAGGGCCGGTTCCTATACGCTGCGCATGACGGCGCTGGATTCCGCGGGGCGCAAGGTTCTTACCGAAACTTATTTCTACGCGACCGGATCCGCTTACCGCGGCTATTGGAACATGAATTCCGCCAACGAAATAAAACTGACGCCCGATCAGGATATCTATAACCCCGGAGACAAGGCGCAAATTCTGCTGCAAAGCCCGCTGCCTTCGGGCGAGTACCTTATCACGATTGAACGCGACGGAATTTATTCCGAAGAGCTGCGTCATCTGGACGAGGGAACGACGGTGATCGAGGTTCCCGTCGCGCGGAATTATATGCCTGTCGTCTATGTTTCGGTTTCATCCTACTCGGTACGATCGGGGCCGCCGAACAGCGAATACGGAAAGCGCGATCTCGACAAGCCCAAAGGTTATTACGGGATCTGCAAGCTTCAGGTAAACCCGCGTATCAAGGCGTTTTCAATTGTGATTGAAGAAGGGGCGCTTAAAACCTACAAGCCCGGCGATACGGTCAACCTTACGCTCAGGGCGGAACAGCACGGACTGCCCCTGAGCGGCGCGGAACTTACCCTGCTTGCCGTTGACCGCGGCGTCCTCGATCTGATCAATTACCACGTACCCGATCCCGTTTCATTTTTTCATGATCCTTCGCGTTTTCCCCTGCGGGTTGAAGGCGGCGATTCCCGATCCCTGCTGATCGACCCGGTTACCTACAACATCAAGAATTTGCAGGGCGGCGATTCGGAAGGCAAGGGCGATGAAGAGTCAATGGATGAACGGAGTGATTTTAATCCCACCGCCGTATTTGAACCCATGCTCAAAACCGGTCGGGACGGCCGCGTCAAGGCAAGCTTCAAACTGCCCGACAACCTTACCACCTACCGTATCACGGTCTTTGGCGTACGCGGCGATCTTTTTGGATTAAAAGAAAGTGAAATCGCCGCGCGTAATCAAATTAACGTCAAGGAAATACAGCCGCGCCGTCTGAGGGAACGCGACACCGGCGAGGCCGGCGTACTGATCACCAACCTCGACAGCGCCGCCCACAAGGTAAACGTGTCGCTTGCCGTGAGTCCTGTTTCGGGCGACGACGGGGAAGGCCGGCGGAAAATTCCCGGCGGCGCTTTTGTCGACGGCAAAAGCGAACAGCAAATAACGGTAAAGCCGGGGAGCAGCGCGGCGGTTTACTTTGACCTTGCCGCGGAACGGGAAGGCGTAATACAGCTTGCCTACACGATACGGTCGGATCTTTTGAACGAAAAATTTGTGCAGACCCTGATCATCGAAAAACCCTACGTCATGGAAACCGTTACCACCATGGGAGAAATCGGAAAGGACAGCGCGTCGGCGCGGGAAGGCCTGGTGATTCCCGGCTGGGCCGATAACGGCAAAGGCAGCCTTACGGTGAGCCTTGACGCGACGCGCCTGGGACTGCTCGATCAGGCGGTATCGTATCTCTTCAATTATCCCTACGGCTGTCTGGAACAGCGGAGCGCCGCGGTTTTTCCGCTGGTGGTGTTCGGGGATTATATCGACGCTTTCAGCCTTAAAAGCAGGGTGAGTAATCCGCGCCAGGCGGCGGAAACGGAAATCGCCAAATGGGGAAAGCTCCAGCTCGCCGACGGAGGCTTTCCCTACTGGCCCGGATCGGATCGGGAATCCAGCGCTTATGTAACGCTGCGCATTGCCCACATCATCACCCTGGCCGGCCAAAAGAACATAGCCGTTCCCGCTTCGATCAACCGGCAAAAACTTGCCGCTTACCTTAACCGGCTGTACCAGGAAACGCAAAAATGGAACGGGGAAAACGGGCGCGTCCGGTCCTACTACCAGTCGTACCTGCTCTATGTCCTCGCGCTTCTGGGAGAAAATCCGGCCCCTTCGCGGCTTGCCGAAATCGCGGCGCGCCGGGACGCCGACGCCGCTTCGCTCGCCTTTGCCGGGATGAGCTACCGGCTCCTTGGCAAAAACAGCGAAGCGGCCGCGGCCGCGGCAAAGATACGCAATCTGCTCCGCGTGAATACGCGCGGCGTCGACATGACCGATCCCCGCGACGCCGAAGGCCGGCCTTTCCGGTACGGGTATTATGGAAACAAGATTGAACAGCTCGCCCTTACCCTGCAATTTTTTGTCGATCAATATCCGGGCGACGCGATCAACGGCCGCATCCTCCATTCGCTCCTTCAGCAAAAACGTTCCGCCGGTTACTGGGACAGCACGGCGATTACGGTGCGCGTGTTAAGCGCCGTCGACGCGCTGATCCGCGCGGAAAAACTCGACGAAGTCAACGTCTCCGGAAGCGTCAGTTTGGCGAACACGCAATTATTTACCGGAACCTACAAGGGCCTTGGCGCGAAACCTTCGGGAAAGAGCCTCGATTTTAAACAGCCGCCCCTGGCCGCCATGGCGCGGGACACCCTCCTTGGGCTCAACATCAACCGCAGCGGGCAGGGCGCCCTGTATTACACCGCCTCGCTCAGCTATGCCGTTCCGGAAGAACTGCAAAGTTACCGCGACGAAGGTTTCGGCGTCTTCATGACCATAGTCAACGCCGATACGGGAGCGGAACTTGACGGCGCGCGGCTCAGGAGCGGCCAAACGTACCGCGCGCGAATCAGGCTTTCGACGCTGTGGGACAGAACCTACGTCGCCCTGCGGGTTCCCCTTCCTTCGGGCGCCGAAATCCTTGACGCCGCGCTTCCGGCATCCGGCGCGGCCGGCTACCGGCAGAATGAATCGGACACGGACTACGATGATGACTACGACAGGTATTACGATTATTGGGACGCGGGCAGGGGGCTTTCCAACATGACGGTGATGGACAATGAGGTGCAGTACTTCTGGGATAACCTGGGCAAGGGCGAGGCGTCGGTTGAATTTCTCTTCCGCGCGAACAGGCGGGGCGTTTATCCGACGCCGCCTCTCCAGGCCGAATGTATGTATGAGAGTGAAATCTTTGGCCGTTCCGCGGGCACGCTCTATACCATTGAGTGAACCCGGGTATCAAACCCCGCCGCGAATAAAAACGAAGGCAGGGTACGCGAAACTGCCGCCGCTGTTTGCGTTCACCCTCTTCGCCCTCGTTTACGTTATGTTCCGTTTTGGGCCGTACCGCGATCTCGCGGCGTTTCTGGCGCGGCCCCACAGCATCCGGTTTTACGACCGGTATGAAAATCTTGTGCAGATTGACAGTCCGGGTGAAGGGCTGCGCCGCGAATTTATTCCGCTGGATGAACTGCCGGCGGAAATTCCCGCCGTATTTCTCGCCGCCGAGGACAGGCGCTTTTACTGGCATCCGGGCGTTGACGCGCCCGCCGCGCTGAGGGCTTTTTCGCAGAACCTCCGCGCGGGCCGAACGCTAAGCGGCGCCTCGACCGTTACCATGCAGCTTGCCCGCATCATCGCCGGAAAAGCCGGCGGCGGGAAGCGCGGCCTTGCCGCGAAAACGCTCGAGGCCCTTAACGCGCTCCGTCTGGAAAGCCGTTTTTCCAAGCGGAAGCTACTCGAACTGTACCTGAACAGTATTCCGTTTGGTTTCCAGACGGAAGGCGTTGCGTCGGCGGCGCGGAATTTTTTTTCGGCCGAACCCGCGGCGCTCACTCCCGCCGAGATCTGCGCGCTCGCCGTAATACCGCGCAATCCCGCCGCCTATAATCCCTTTACCAAACCGGAAGCCTGCGCCGCCGCGGCCCGCGCTCTCGCCGAACGGGCCGGACTTTTTCAGGCGGACGCCTGGGAACCGCCGCGCGGCCGGCGCTTTGTCTACCCCCAATACATGCCGCATCTCGTGCGCCATGTAAGCGGCCTGATCGATTTACGCGAATCACGGGAACATTCCGCCGGGTCCGCGGGGCGTTCTTCCCCTTACGAATACGGGCGGCCCGCCGCCGTAATTCTTTCCGCGAACCTCGCGCTTCAGCTTTACGCCGAAGATCTGCTTGCCGCCGCCGTACGGCGGCACGCGCAGTCGCGGCTGACCGACGGGGCCGTTATCGTCATCGATAACGGCAGCGGCGAAGTCCTCGCCTGGGTGGGAAGCGCCGATTTCAGTTCCGGCCAAATCGACGGCGTTCTTGTGCCGAACCAGAACGGTTCCGTACTCAAACCCTTTCTCTACGCGCTGGCGCTGGAAGAAGGATTTACCCCTTCGGATGTACTCGCCGACATACCCAGCAGCTTTGGCGGCGAGCGGGTGTACATTCCGCAGAACTTCAACAACCGTTACAACGGCCCGGTGCTCTTTCGTACCGCGCTGGCGTCGAGCCTTAACATACCTGCCGTGCGGCTGCTCGATCAGCTGGGCGCAGGCGCGTACATCGGCTTTTTGCGCGCGGCGGGCTTTGCCCTTCCCCGCGCCGAAGAAGCGGGGCTGGGCCTTGCCTTGGGCAACGAAGCGGTGAGCCTTGCCGAGCTTGCCGCCGCGTTTGCCGTGTTTCCCCGCGACGGCGACTATATGCCGCTGGTCTTTGAAAAGGATCGCGCCGCGGACGTCCGTGTACGCATCATGAAGCCCGATACGGCGCGGCTTATCTGTTCCATACTTTCCGACAGCGCCGCCCGCCGGCCGGGTTTTGGAAACGGCCGCAGTTTCCGCACACCCTTCCCCGCCATGTTCAAAACGGGCACCGCCAATCAGTTCCAGAACATCGCCGCGGTGGGAGCGACCCCCGGCTATACCGCCGCCGTGTGGATGGGCAATTTTTCCGGCGAAACAGTGATCGGCAGAACGGGAAGTTCTGTGCCGGCGGTCATCGCGCGCGATCTGCTGGTACGCCTGCAGGGCCGTGTACAGGAGCCGTTCAGGGAACCCGCGGAATGGATTAAGGCGCCCGTCTGCGCGCTTTCGGGCGCGGCGCCGGGCCCCTTTTGTCCGGTCGTGATCGACGAATACATTCCGCTCGGCAGCGTACAGGGCGAATGCGGCTGGCACCGCGGCGGCCCTCCCGTTTATCCGGCTGAATACCAGGCGTGGTTCCTCGGCGCCGGCCGCGAGGGAACGCTTGACTATGAGGCGGCGCCGCTGGAAATTGTTACGCCCCAAAATGATTTTGTCTATGTGGGCGCGATGACCGGCATTCCGGTCGAAGTAAACGGCGGCGCGGAGGCGGAACTGGAAGCGGAGTATGACGGCAAAGTTTACCGCGTACAGCGACCCTTCCGTTTTTCCGTCCCCTACCTGAAAGGCCGCCATACCCTTACGGTAAGCTGCGGCGGCGAAACGCGGACGGTGACGTTTCGCTGCGAGTAATTATGCGCCGTACTCAACGCGCCGTTTACGCCTGTAATGCCATCGGGAAAATGCCTGACGCTGGGCGGGAAAAGCTGCTGATGGATTATTATTGTTTTCTAACGGCATCAGGATGGCGCTATTTTGTTCTGTCTCTTTTTCTGTATCAACGATATCATACAGCAAATGCTTCCTTTGCATAAAAATCTGCCGTATTTTCCGTTTAATCATCCTGCAATAAATCGTTGATATATGCAAGCGCATTCCTGTATTCTTTATTTTCCGATCCATCGCTATGAATACATATAAATCCGATCGGGCCTCCAGAAATCGCTTTCCATTATAATAGGCTGCAAAATGGCTGTGATACGCCGGTTGATTATCAGGGTTTAACGCAATAGAACGAG
>JAITBL010000071.1 GCA_031283575.1 Treponema sp.
CCCCGGATCATTTTGTCCTGCCCCTTTTGGCGGATCATTTCAGCGTCCGTTTTGGCGCCGCTCCCTGGGCCGTCATCGACGAGAAGCGGCGTCTTGTTTTGCGCGGCGGGGACGGCAAAACGGAAATTGTTCCGGAAGCGCAGGCTTCCCGCCGCGAAACGTCCGCGGCCGGCAGCCTTGATACCTGGGAAACGCTCTGGCGGACCTATCACCATACGGTCAACAACACCGCGCGGGACAATCCCGCGTTACAGAAACAGTTTATCCCCGGACGCTACCGGAAATACCTCACCGAATTCTTTTAGGCCAAAAACGCCGCGGCTTCCCGGGGCAAGGGCTTCCGTAACCCGCGCTTTTCCGCCATGGGCAGGGATCACCGGAATGCCGCAAGAGACGGCCGGAAAATCTTTGTACCTGGCGCGGCGGGCGGCTCCTTGCCGGCGACTCTTTCATGTGTTATTATGGAAGAATGAAAAAAGCGGTTCTTGCGGCGCTGCTGGCCGTGCTGGGCGCGGGTATTTTTGCCCAGTCAACGGCGGGGCTCAATATCACGGTGGAAGAAAACAACGGCTCGATCACAATCGTCCGGTGCAGGGGCTTTGTCAGGGAGGTGGTGATTCCCGACCGTATCAATGATATGCCCGTGACGGCCATAGGCGATTACGCGTTTGCCCAAAAAAATTTGGTGAGCGTGACCATTCCCGACACGGTGGTCCGTATCGGGAACGGCGCTTTTGCCGGCAACAGGCTTGTCGAGGTTGTCATCGGCGACAATGTAACCAGCCTGGGGCGGGGAGCCTTTGCCGGTAACGCTCTCGCCAAAGTAAGCATAGGCCGCGGGATCACCGTGCTGGAGCGGGGTCTTTTTCAGGTGAATAATCTTACCGAGGTTGAAATTCCCCCGACGGTTACGCTTATCGGGGATTATGCTTTTTTCAGCAACCGGCTTACGTCGATTTCCATTCCGGCGGGCGTTACCGCCGTGGGTGAAGGGGCTTTTTCGGGGAACCGTATCAGCACGCTGGAAATCGGCGGCGCTGTGGCAAAGATCGGCGACGGCGCTTTTTACAATAACGAGCTGACGCGGGTTACCATTTCCGCCGGCGTGCAGGAAGTGGGTGAGCGCGCTTTTAACAACAGGCCCAGGAGCAACAGCTTTGCCAAACGGGTCAACTATTTTGACAGCCGCGAGAAGCTGCTTTTTTCCAGCGATGAAAGTTTCGACACGTACTATAACTCACAGGGCCGGAAACAGGGCGCCTATGTCTTTGCCGACGGCGCCTGGTCGATCAACTGATGAACAGGCGCATGCAGAGACAGGGGAAAATATACAGAACATGATAGTAATGAAATTCGGGGGCAGCTCCGTAGCGGACGCCGAACGGCTGCGCGCCATGGCGGAATTGGTCAAGGCGCAGATCAAGAACAGGCCGGTTCTTGTGCTCTCCGCCATGGGGAATACGACCGACTACATTCTTGCCGCCGCCAACGCCGCGATCAACAACGGTTTTGTCTCCATCGAAAATATCGAAGACATCCATCTGCGTACGATAAAAGATCTGGAACTTGACGCGGCGCTGCAGCGCGAGGTAAAGGAACTCTTCTATGAACTGGGGAGTCTCCTTACGGGAATCTCCCTGACCCGCGAATTAACCGGCCGGACCAGGGACTGTCTGGTATCTTTCGGGGAGCGCCTTTCGGTGCGTATTGCCGCATCTTATTTGCAAAGCCTTAAACTCAACGCGTGCGCGCTGGATTCATGGGACGTGGGCTTTGTTTCCGATTCCAATTTTGGACAGGCTGAACTGCGTAACGAAACCTGGGTGCGCATCGCGTCGTCATTAAAGACGCTTACCGCGTCGGGCGTGCTGCCGGTAATTACCGGGTTTATCGCCAAAGACGAAAACGGCAACATCACCACCCTGGGGCGGGGCGGTTCGGATCTGTCGGCTACGGTAATCGCGGCGGCCTGCAAGGCCGGCGAAGTGCAGGTATGGAAGGATGTAGACGGCATACTCAGCGCCGATCCCAGGCTTGTCAAAGACGCGCGGCCCGTGGAAAAGGTAAGCTACGAAGAAGCGGCCGAGCTTGCGTACTTCGGCGCCCAGGTGCTTCACCCAAGGGCAATGCAGCCCTGCATGAAGACAGGAATTCCCGTGCTGGTTAAAAACAGCTTTAACCCGCAGGCCCCGGGAACAAAAATCGAGGCGCTGTGCGAAGGCAAGACGCCGCTGATTCGCGCCATTACCAGCAAAAAAAATGTGACGCTGGTAGACATTGTTTCCACGCGTATGCTCGGCCAGAGCGGTTTTCTTGCCCAGGTGTTTTCCGAGTTTTCAAAGAACGGCGTTTCCGTTGACATGGTTGCCACGAGTGAAGTCTCCGTTTCCTGCACTCTGGATGCGGCCCACGATATTGGCTGGATCAACCGCGATCTTTCCCGTTACGCCGATGTCGAGGTGCGCGGCGACAAGGCCATCGTCACGATCATCGGCGACGTAAACCGTTCGTCGGTCATTTTGCACCGCGCCTTTGGCGTCTGCGAAAAAGAAGGTATATGCGTACAGATGGTGTCCCAGGGGGCAAGCAAGGTGAACATCAGTTTTATTGTTGACGACATCCAGGCGCCGCATCTGGTGCAGGCCCTGCACGCGCATTTTTTTGCCGCCCAGGTAAAACCGGCGGCAAAAGCGGGCGCGGCGAAACCGGACGCCGGGGCAAAAGCGAAAAATACAAAAGCATGAATTTTGGTTTAATTGGTTACGGCAAAATGGGAAAGATGGTGGAAGAGGCCGCGCTCGGGCGCGGCCACGACATCGTCACGATACTTGATCCCGTCAGCAAAAAAGACGAAAAGTACGAGCCGGAAAAGGCTGACGTTCTTATCGAGTTTACCCGCCCCGATACCGCCCCCGACAACATCAGATCGGCCGCGGCGGCGGGTAAAAAAATTGTTTCGGGCAGTACCGGCTGGTATGAGCGGCTTGACGAAGTGACGCGGGCGGTACGTTCGGCCGGCGCTTCGCTTCTCTATTCAAGTAATTTTTCCCTGGGCGTTAATTTGTTTTACCGTATCGCCGCCCGCGCCGCCCGCTTAATCGATCCTTTCCCCGAATACGATGTCGCCGGTTTCGAGGTCCATCATCGTAAAAAAGCGGACAGCCCTTCGGGAACGGCGAAAACGCTGGCCGCCCTGCTGCTTTCTTCCATGACCCGCAAGAAAAAAGTATGCTATAAAGAGGTACAGGAAAAACTCGGCGGCGAGGTGATTCATTTTGCGAGTCTGCGCGCCGGCGCGGTTCCGGGAGTTCATTCGCTGTTGTTTGATTCCGCCGCCGACACCATCGAGCTGCGCCATACCGCGCGGAGCCGCGAAGGTTTTGCGCTGGGCGCGGTTATCGCCGCCGAATGGCTTGCCGCAAAAAAAGAAAACGGCGTATATACGATGGATGATGTACTGGAGGGGCTGCTGCCATGAGCGACAAGGTATTTTCCGGGGCTTTTACCGCCCTGATCACTCCGATGACCGGTTCGGGCGCCGTTGATTACGACGGTTTCCGCCGCCTGCTTGAGCGGCAGATCGAACAGGGAATCGACGGCTTTGTGCCGCTGGGAACCACCGGCGAAACTCCCACCCTTGACGAGGATGAAGAGGAAAAGCTGATCAGCATCGCCGTGGAAATATGCGGCGGCCGCGTTCCCCTGATCATAGGCGCGGGATCGAACTCGACTCCGCACATGGCAAGTTATGTCAAACGCGCGCGGGATTTCGGCGCCGACGCCGCCCTTGTGGTAACGCCGTACTATAACAAGCCCAACGATTCGGGGTTGATCAAACACTTCGAAGCGGCGGCCGCGACGGGCCTGCCGATCATCATCTACAATATTGCCGGCCGCACCGGCAGGAACATTCCCGTTTCCCTTATGGAAAAACTTGCCGGGATTCCGGGTATCGACGGCGTCAAGGAATCTTCCGGCGACCTCGTCCAGATGGGCGACATCATCCACCGCGTCGCCCTGCCCCGCAAGGCCGCCGGCAAACCTTTTTGGGTGTTGGCCGGCGACGACGGCTTTGCCCTGCCGCTTATCGCCCTTGGCGGCGACGGCGTGGTTTCCGTCATTTCAAACCTTGTTCCGGCAAAGGTTAAAGCCCTGATCGCCGCCTGCCTTGCGGGAAATTACGAAGAGGCCCGCCGCCTGCACTATGATTTGCTGCCGCTTATGAAGAACGCTTTTATCGAGGTGAACCCCGTGCCGATCAAGGCGGCGATGCGGCGCGCGGGCCTTCCTTCGGGTCCCACGCGCCTTCCCCTGGGCCCCCTCGATGCGGCAAGCGAAAAGCTTCTTTTTGAAACGCTGGATAAACTCGGGTAAAATCACTACAATACCCGCATGAACGCAAAGCTTCCCGTGGGTATTCTTGGGGCCACCGGCATGGTGGGCCAAATGTACGTCAGCCTCCTCGCCAATCATCCCTGGTTTGAAGTGACCTATGCCGCGGCGTCTCCGCGCAGCGCGGGCAAACGCTATCGCGACGCGGTGGCCGGACGCTGGGTCGCCGAACTGGGCGGCGTGCCGGCGCGTTGGGGGCGGGGCGCCGGCGACTTGATCGTGGAAGACGCCAACGACGTTTCCCGCGCCGCCGCCGCCTCGAAAGCGGGCAAATGCGCCTTTGTATTTTCCGCGCTGGAAATGGAAAAGAACGAAATACGCGCCCTGGAAGAAGCTTACGCCGCCTCGGGAATTCCCGTAGTGTCCAACGCTTCCGCGAACCGGAGCGCCGCCGATGTTCCTATGCTCATCGCCGAAGTAAACCACCGTCATACCGGGCTTATTCCCATTCAGCAAAAAAACCGCGGATGGGAGAAGGGCTTTATCGCCGTAAAACCGAACTGCTCGATACAGAGTTACGTAACGCCGTTTTATGCCCTTATCGAAAAAGGTTTTGAAATCAAACGGGCCGCCGTTACCACGATGCAGGCGGTTTCGGGCGCGGGTTATCCGGGAACGCCCTCCTGGGATATAATCGACAATCTGGTTCCCTATATAGCGGGCGAAGAAGAAAAGTCGGAACTGGAGCCGCTCAAAATTTTGGGTGAAGTCGGTCCGGCGGGAATTACCGGCGCGGCGGAACCCGTGATCAGCGCCCAGTGTAACCGCGTGGCCGTTACCAACGGGCACACCGCCTGCGTGAGCGTTGAGTTCGGTTCAAAGAAACCTTCAATTGACGAAGTAAAACAAATCTGGCGGGACTTTCGTTCCCTTCCCCAGACCGAGCGCTTTCCGACGGCGCCGGAGCGGCCGATCATCGTTATGGACGAAGACGACCGTCCCCAGCCGCGCAAGGACCGTGACGCCGGCAAGGGCATGGCGGTGAGCGTGGGCCGCCTTCGTCCCTGTAACATTTTCGACCTGCGTTTTGTCGGCCTTTCCCACAATACGATCCGGGGCGCCGCCGGCGGAGGTGTACTCAGCGCGGAACTTTTAAAACACAAAGGATTTTTGTAAGCCATGGCGGAAAAAAAATTCCCCCTGTCAAAAGCGGAACTGGAAGAACTCGTGCGCCGTTATCCGACGCCGTTCTATTTGTATGACGAAAAAGCGATCCGCGAAAACGCGCGGGCAATCAACGCGGCGTTCGGCGTTTTTCCCGGCTTTAGGGAACACTTTGCCGTCAAGGCGCTTCCCAATCCCTTTATCCTGAAGCTGCTCGCCGGCGAAGGTTTCGGCGCGGACTGTTCCAGTTACACCGAATTGCTTTTGGCCGATATGGCGGGCCTTAAGGGCGAGGAAATCATGTTTACCTCGAACGAAACGCCCGCCGCCGAATACCAAAGCGCTTTGGATTTGGGCGCGGTGATCAATCTGGACGACTTTACCCATATCGAATATCTGGAGCGGAATGCCCGCATACCGGAACTGGTATCGTGCCGCTATAATCCCGGACCGCTCAAGGAAGGGAACGCGATCATCGGAAAGCCCGAAGAGGCGAAGTACGGTTTTACCCGCGGCCAACTCTTTGAAGCCTATCCGCTGTTAAGGGAAAAAGGCGCGAAGCGTTTCGGCCTTCACACCATGGTCGCGTCCAATGAACTTTCGCTTGAGTACCACATCGAAACAGGCCGGATGATCTTTGAACTTGCCGCCGCCATCTTTGCCAAAACCGGCGTTAAAATGGAATTTGTGAATCTGGGCGGCGGCGTGGGCATTCCCTACCGGCCCGAAGAGAAAGCCGTCGATTACGGGGAGCTGGCAAAGGGCCTTGAAGCCCTGTACCGCGAAATCATTGTTCCCGCGGGCCTTGCCCCCCTGGGAGTGAGGATTGAATGGGGCCGTACCGTGACCGGCCCTTACGGTTATCTGGTAACGCGGGCCCTTCACCACAAACACATTTACCGCGAATACGTCGGCCTTGATTCCTGCATGGCCGACCTGATGCGGCCCGCGCTGTACGGCGCTTACCACCACATCACCGTGGCGGGAAAAGAAAACGAAAGCGCCGCCGAAACCTGCGACGTCGTCGGCAGCCTCTGTGAAAATAACGACAAATTTGCCGTTCAGCGGAGGCTGCCCAAAATTGACGCCGGCGACTTTGTGATTATTCACGACGCGGGCGCCCATGGCAGAGCCATGGGCTTTAACTATAACGGCAAACTTCGCTGCGGCGAACTGCTGCTCCGCGGCGACGGCACGATTACGCGTATACGCCGCGGTGAAACCCCCGGCGATTACTTTGCCACGCTGGATCAGGACGCGCTCGCGCAATTCGCCGTATTGTAAGAAAAGACTGACAAGAAAGACAGACAAGAAAAGGAACATGGATCATGCTGAACCGCAACCCCCGTATCGCCGCCCTTAAGGCCGGTTATCTCTTTCCCGAAATCGCGCGCCGCCGCCGCGAGTTTGCCGCCTCTCACCCCGAAGATGCGGCGCGGCCTGAAACCCGTATCATCAGCCTCGGCGTGGGCAACACCACCGAGCCGATTCTGCCGGTGATCAACGAAGGCCTTGTCGACGGCGCGCGCAGGCTCGCGCGGGCCGAAACGTATACCGGCTACAGCGACGAGGGCCTCGCCGAATTGCGCGAAGGCATTTCGAAAACTTTTTACGGCGGCGCTTTTTCCGCCGGCGAGATTTTTATTTCGGACGGGGCGAAGTGCGACATCGGGCGGCTGCAGCTTCTCTTTGGCGCGGGAACCAGGGCCGCCGTACAGGATCCCTCGTATCCGGTGTATGTTGACGGCTCGGTGCTGATCGGCGCCGCCGGCGCTTCGGTTTCGGACGAAGGATACGCGGGCATAAGCTATCTGCCCTGTACCGCGGAGAACGCTTACTTTCCCGATCTCGATCCGCTTCCGCCGAACGCGCTTCTCTATTTCTGCTCGCCGAACAATCCGACCGGAGCGGCGGCGGACAAAGCGCAGCTTGGCCTGCTGGTTCAAACCGCCCTCAAAAAAGGCGCGCTGATTATTTATGACGCCGCCTATGCCGAATACATCCGCGACGGCGCGCTGCCAAAAACAATATTTGAAATCCCCGGCGCGGAGGAGTGCGCCGTCGAAGTCAACTCGTTTTCCAAACCGGCGGGTTTTACCGGCGTGCGCCTGGGGTGGACCGTTGTCCCCAAAGCGTTAAAGTACGCGGGCGGCGAAAGCGTTAACGCCGACTGGCATCGCGTGACGGGCACGATCTTTAACGGCGCTTCCAACATCGCCCAGTCGGGCGGCCTTGCCGCCCTTACTCCCGGGGGACTGCGCGAGATACGGGAACTCTGCGACTTCTATTTGGGCAACGCCCGCCTGATCCGCGGCGCTCTGGAAAAACTTGGCATAGTCTGCGTGGGCGGCGACAACTCGCCGTACATTTGGGCCCGCTTCCCCGGCCGCGACTCCTGGGATGTCTTTGCCGAAATCCTCGAAAAGTGCCGCGTTGTTACCACCCCCGGCTCGGGCTTCGGACCCTCGGGCCGGTCCTTTATCCGCTTCTCCGCCTTCGGCCACCGCGCCGATGTGGAAGAAGCCGCCGGCCGCCTCGCGAAGCTGGGGTAGGGACCGGTTTCGGCATAAAAAGCGCAAAAATTTTTCAAAACACTCAAGCGCGGTGAATATAAAAACCCTCTTTTTGTATGGAGGGTTTTTATGGATAGTGATGAAACGCCCGGGGACTTTTTGACCGAAACCGCGGAACGGCTTTTTGGCCTCAAGTATCTTTTCCCCTATCAGCGGCTGGTAATTTCCAACATTCTGGACGCGGATGACAGCGCCGGAGGCGATGCGGCCGAAACAAACGACCGCGCCGCTCTGGGCTGCCAGATCGTGATTCTTCCCACCGGCGCGGGCAAATCGCTCTGCTTCCAGCTGCCCGCCGTTCTGCTTCAGGGCGCGACGCTGGTAATTTATCCCATACTGTCGCTTATGGCCGATCAGGAGCGGCGGCTCCGCGAACTGGCCGCACTGTCCCCTGAACACGGCGTCATGACGCCGGCGCTGCTGCGCGGCGGCCAAAGCCCCGAAGAACGCGGCGCGGTCTTCCGCCAGATCAGAAACGGCGAACGGCGTTTCATTATTGCCAATCCGGAAGTGCTGCTTACCGAAGCGGTGATGAAAGAACTGCCCGCGCTCAACATCGCCCACGTCGTGATCGACGAAGCCCACTGCGTAAGCGAATGGGGTGAAAGTTTCAGGCCGGATTATTTACGCCTCAATGAAATTATCGCCGCCTGTAAAAGCGGTACGGGCCCCCTTGTTACGGCTTTTACCGCCACGGCCAGCGAAACCGTGCTGGAAAAAATCGACCGCTTTGTCTTTGCCGCCGCCGGCCTTGTCCCGCGGCGCGTCATCGGCAATCCCGACCGGCCCAATATCGCCTATTCCGCGCGGGGCGTTCTTTGCCGCGATCTTGCCGTGCGCGACCTCCTTGATAAAATGGAAAAGCCCGCGATCGTTTTTTGTTCCTCGCGCGAAGGGACGGAAAAACTTGCCCGCTATTTACGGGACTGTCCCAATCCTCCGGCGGGAACGGAGGTCAAATTCTATCACGCCGGTCTGGAGCGCGAAGAAAAAACGTCGGTGGAAAAATGGTTTTTTGAAAGCGGCGGCGGCGTTTTGGTAAGCACCTGCGCTTACGGCATGGGCGTTGACAAGAGCAACATCCGCGGCGTCATACACCGCGACTGTCCCCCGTCGGTTGAAGCCTACCTGCAGGAATCGGGACGCGCCGGACGCGACGGCAGGCCCTCGCGGGCCTGCCTTCTTTGGGGCGCCGAAGATCTTCGCAGACTCGCCCTCAAGAGTTCCGGCGGCCGTTTTGCCGATCTGATCGCATACGCCCGCGATATTACGCGCTGCCGGCGCGCGGCCCTGCAGCGCCTCCTCGATTACGAAGGCGACGGCACGGCGCCCGGGACCGAATGCTGCGACGTCTGTTCTTCGGCCGCCTCCGGCCGTTACCGCGAGGAGGCAAGCCTTCTCGCTTTCTTCCGCCGGAACCGCCGCTGTTACGGCATAAACGAAGCGGCCCGTTTTCTCTCCGAATCGAAACTTGTACGCTGGCGGGAAGACGAGGCAAAACACGCGATACGCTCGCTGATCGCCGAAGGCAAACTAAAACAGGTGAACAACATTTTCTGGAAGGGGAAAATTACGGTGCAAGACCCTAAAGGGTGAGGAGGGAATTGCCGTCACGGAGCAAGAAGGCGGAGCTTCGCGTCATTCTTCCTCAAGGCCCAAATCGTCGCCGCCTCCGGCGTCAAGTTCTTCCGGCGGCGCTTCGTTCTTTTGTTTTTTGGCCCTGGGAGCTTTTGAGTCAAAAGAAAATTCGGGGCGTGGATGGTAAAGCTTCGCGACATACGAGACAAGCGAAAAATAGAGGATCAGTACAATCGTGACGGCTATCACCTGCCAGGAGCTGACCACTTTAAGCAGAAACCGGAAAATTTCTTTTGTGAACATCCCTTTTACTATCGGCCCGCCTCCTGTTCGGCATGAGCGGGGCGCAGGTAGTTGACGATGGCGGCAAGGCTCCGTACCGCCATGTCGGGCCTGAGCTGCCCGCACTCATCAGGCCTCAGCCTGAGGGAGCGGCGGTCTCCGGCGAAGAGGCAGGTTTTCATTCCCGCCGCCGCCGCGCCGGCAATGTCGTTCCGCATGTCGTTGCCCACATAGAGTGTTTCCCCGGGTCCCGCGCCCCGTTTTGCCAGCGCGTCAACGGCGCGGACAAAAAGGACGGGGGAGGGCTTGGCTTCCCCCTCTTCAAAGGAATAGATGAGGAGTTCGGGATCGAAGCCAAGCGCGGCGGGCGCGGCGTCAAAAAACGCGTCGAAGAGGAGGGGTGAAAAAAACTGGGCGTTGGAGATGATCCCCAGTGTTAAACCCTGCCCGCGCAGGGCGCGTATCGTATCAAGCGCGCCCGGCATGGGGTACGCGGGATTGACGGCAAACTCGTAACGCAGGGCGATTTCGCGGGAACGTTCCATGCTGCCCGCTTTAGCGGAACTGTTTTCCCCCAAAGCGGAAGCGGCGGCTTCTTTCAAAACGGAACCGGCGTACCCGCGCCAGATTTCCTCGACCCGCACTTCGGGCCATTTTACGCCCGCGGCGCGCGCCTTTGCGTGGCGGGCGTTGACGGCGGCGCGGAAATAGGCGCTCATTTCGGCGGCCGCGCCGTCCTCCGTTTTGCCGCCGCCCGAAGCTATGTCGCCCGCCGCCGAAACAAACAGCGTTCCGTACAAATCGAAAAGCACCGCGCGAATGGAGCCGGGCCGAAGGACAGTCTGTTCCCAGTCCGCGGGCAGTTCCCCGCGAACAGGGGGAATCGGCTCCAGGGGGCGGGAGGAACGGCGGATAAGGGAAACCAGCCGCCCGCGTTCTTCTTCCGACAGGCCGCCCGCGGCGGCGCTTTCAGGCGCGGTTTTTCTTTCCATTCTGTCGTATTCCATTTTCAGCGGGTTTCCCTCGAAGTCCGGCGCGGCAAATATTTTCCCTATGGCATTATAGGTAGAGGCGGCGCGGGTTTGCAAGATGGGGGCGCACGGTATAGCGCGGCGCCGGAAAGCCTTGCGTCTGGTCCGTATGATCCGAAGCATGAATTAACTCGCATATTGACCGGGGTCCTGTCGGCGTCACCCGTTCCTCCTGCGCCTTATCGGCGTCTCTTCGGGAACGCGCCTTTGGCGCTCGCCTCAAAAAGGCTTCGGAGGAACGGGGCCCGCCACCGCCACCCCTGCATACAACTCTGCTCATCATGCTTCGGGCAAACAATCCGTAACTAGGCTTTTCGGCAATTGCCGGCTATAGCGTCGCCCTTAACCGCGGGCTGCTCCCCCTGGCTCCAAATCTGCGTCTGGGTTCGCTTGCGCAACCCGGACGCAGGATTTTCCGTCACCCCCACGCTGGTGTTCGCCTGTGACTTTTGTACCGTTACCGCGTTCGGCTTTGTTACGTTTTA
>JAITBL010000125.1 GCA_031283575.1 Treponema sp.
GTGGGTGCCCGTGTAGGCCGCCCAGAGGTAGCCGTAATTGTGGGGCAAAAAAAGGTGGCGCGCGTCGAGCGCGCCGCCGCGCATGTCCTCAAAACCAAACTGGCAGACCTTCATGCCCGGAAAACCCTGGCTTTCGCGGAGCAGGGCGACGCTTTCGGTCATAAAACCCAGGTCCTCGGCAATCACCGGCAGGGGCCCCAATTCCGCTTTAAGGGCGGCGAAAAATCCGTTTCCCGGACCTTTTTTCCACTCGCCCGTTTCGGCGGTCACGGCGGCGGCGGGCACAGCCCAGTATTCGTCAAAACCCCGGAAATGGTCGATGCGGAAAAGATCAACCTGTTCCATAAGGCGGCGTATTCGCGCCTTCCACCAGCGGTAATTTTCGGCCCTCATGGCCTCCCAGTCGTAGACGGGGTTGCCCCACAACTGGCCGGTAACGCTGAAGTAATCAGGGGGGACTCCCGAAACAAAGGCGTAGCGGCCGTTTGTATCCATTTGGAGCAGGTCCGGCCTGCTCCAGGAATCGGCGCTGTCGGGGGCCACAAAGATCGGGATATCGCCGATGATCGCGATCCCCCTGGCGTTTACGTACGCTTTAAGGCGGCGCCACTGGCATTCAAAAAAAAACTGAAGCGCCTTCCATTCAAGAATTTTGTTTTTGTTTTCCGACCGGACCCGTTCCAGCGCGCGGGGATCGCGCCGCGCTTCCGCGCCGTCCCAGATACTGTGCCAGCGCGCGTCGCCGTATTTTTCGTACAACACCTGAAAAAGGGAATAGTCGTCAAGCCAGTACGCCTCTTTTTCGCAAAAGGCGCCGAAATTTTCGCTAGAAATACCGGAACCATCGTCCGCGGATTTTCGCGTTTTGTCCAAAAAAGCGCGCGCCGCTTTTTTAAGCGGCGGCAGCCTGGACGACGCGACAAGGCCGTAATCGATCCTGCCGGCGCCGCCCGCGCGGGAAGCCTCCAGATCCCGTTTTTCAAGAAAGCCCCGCGCGGCGAGGTCCTCAAGATCGATCAAAAGTTCATTGCCGGCAAATGCCGAGCGCGCGGCATAGGGCGAGTTGCCGTAGCCCGTCGGCCCCAGGGGAAGGATCTGCCAGTGGGTAACCAGAGCGGCGGAAAGAAAATCGGCGAAAGCGCGGGCCTCCCCGCCCAAGTCCCCTATGCCGCGGGGGCCGGGAAGCGAGGAGACCGGCAGCAATATGCCGCAGTACCGGCGCCGGCTTTCATACATTCCGCCGCGCGCGGTTTCTTTTTTTTCGTCAACTTTTGATGGCGCCGTCGCTTATCCCCTTGACGATAAATTTTTGCAGGAAGAGAAAAAAGATCACAATGGGAATAATGGAAACCAGAACCGCGGGAAAGATCAACTGCCAGGGGTTGCCAAACTGTCCGGCGGTGATCCGCGCAAAGTACAATTCCAGCACCAGGGTTTTATTCGCCTGATTGCCGATTACAAGGAAGGGCAAAAGATAATCGTTCCATATCCACATCGCGTTAAGGACGATGACGGTTACCGTAATCGATTTGAGCAGGGGCATGACGATGAGAAAAAATATCTGGAAAATATTACAGCCGTCAATAAAGGCCGCCTCTTCTATGCCCAGCGGCACGCTTTTTACAAAACCGTGATAGAGGAACACCGACATGGACAGGCCGAACCCGCCGTACATGAGGATAAGGCCGCCCGTGTTTTTCAGTCCCAGGCCGTCAAAGAACTGTATCAGCGGATACATGATCGCCTGAAACGGAATCAGCATGGCCGCGGTAAAGGCCATAAAAATAAGAACCGACCACTTTGTTTTGCTCCGCACCATGAGCCAGCCCGCCATGGCCGAGACAAGCACAATCAGTCCCACCGAAACGGCGGTAATCAGCGCGGTAATCCCCAGGGCCCTGAAAAAATGTATCTCGTCCATGGCGCGCAGGATGTATTGAAAATCAAAGGACGGGGGAAGCCCCAGGGGATCGCCGATGATTTCGCTCTGGCTTTTGAAGGCGTTGACAAAGAGAAACCAGAGCGGCGCACGCGTGTAAACGGCGGCAATGATGAGCAGCGCGTAAGCGGCGGCCAGGCCAAGCTTTTTGCGCAGGAAATAATTTTCTTTCATCACGCCTCCATTTCACGCTTTTTGGTAAACGCCACCTGGGTCAACGTGATGGCCGCGATCATGATAAAAAAGAGCACCGCCTGGGCCTGGGCCTTGCCGTAATCCGGCGGCGTCGTGTCCTTGACCGTACGGAGAATCTGCATGGCAAGCATGCGGGTGTTAAATTCCCCGTCGGTCAGGGCGACGTTTTGATCGAGCAGCTTGAAACTGTTCGCCAGGGTCATAAAAAACACGACGGTAAACGAGGGCATCAGCATGGGCACGGTAATTTTACGGAAGGTAAGCAGGGGCGAAGCGCCGTCAATGGCCGCCGCTTCATAGAGATCCCTGGGTATGTTGTTGAGCCCCGCGATATAAATAATCATCATGTAACCGGCTGTCTGCCAGGTGCTGAGGAGCATCAGGGCAAAGAGGGCTTTTGTCGAATCCTGGGTCATGTAACGCAAAAATTCGATGTGTAAAATTCCTCCGGGACCAAAAAGCAAATCGGTAAAAATGATCTGAAAAACAAACTGCCAGATAAAGCCCAGCGCCAGGCCTCCGAGCATGTTGGGCAAAAAGTAGGCCGTCCTGAAAAGCCCCGCCCCGCTCGTAATTTTGTTGACGAGCAGGGCCAGCGCGAGGGCGGCCGCGTTGATCGAAATAACGGCGAGGATCGTATAACGTACCGTGTACCAGATGGAACGGACAAAACGCTCGTCGAGAAACGCCGCCTTGTAGTTGGCGAAACCCGCCAGCGACTTCCATACGGAAGCGGCCCTTCCCCCCGTCACGCCGTCGTAATAGTACGTGCCGCGCCAGGCGGCAAAACTGTTAAAGACGCCCATGATGAAGGGAAAAAGGATCACCACCGTAAAGAGAATCAGGGCCGGAGCGACAAAGATCCAGAATTGTCTTCGGTAAATATCCATGGCTTATCTCAATTTAATCCATTCGGTCACCGCATAATCGGCAATCGCCTGATAATCATCCTCGGTCCACGGGGATTTAACCAGATAGCTTTCCATCAGCTTGAGACCGACCACATCGCCCGACCATGAAGCCGGAGCGCCGTGATAGGGGGCGGCGAGAATCAGGCCGTCCTTGAGGTAGCCGATAATTGAGTTCCCCAGCGAATTGGGAACAACGGTAAGCGCGGGATCGGCGTTATACGGAATGAAAGCGAATTCCTCGACGACATACTTTTGTCCGGCCGCCGAAGTATGAAGCCACACCAAAAAGTCGTAGGCAAGCTGCTTTTCCTCTTCGGTACTAAGGGCGTTTACCGCGTAATAGTTGGGTACAAAAACGGGAATTGACGAGTTGAGTTTCTCCACGGTCATGCCGTCGCCGCGGACAATATCCGCCGCCGCAAAGGGCATCTTGACGGGAAAGAAAACCAGGCGGTCGGCCATGGCCCGGTTTTCAGCGGCGATATTGCCGTAGGCCCAGTTCCCCTGTTTGAAGAACACGGCTTTGCCGCCGGTAAAGATCTGTACCGTCTGGTCGTAACCGAAGTTGGACGAGGATACAAAATCCTGACCCCGCGAGGCGGGCCCGTTTTTTCCCGCCAGATAGCTCGTTTTAAGGTCCAGCGCCCGCGCATAGTCGACAAAGGCCGGATGGGCCGCGCGAATCTTCTCTTCGGAGGCGGTAAAAGCGTCGTTGGACGAACTAAACACGGCGTTGAGGGCTATGTTGATAAAGTGATCCCCATAGGTCCACTTTTCAGCGCCCATGACGGCAAAGACGCCGTTAAGATTGACCGCCGCGCCTTCCCTGACCGGAAGAAAAGTGTACGCGCTTCCCGAAAGGGTAACCCGCGCGGCCGAGGGACGCTTGATCCAGCCGTCTATGGCTTTTACGAGGGCCTCCCATTCGGCATAGCTGGCGCTTTTGACGGCGGCGATGATTTTTTCGACGTTTTCAGCGCCGAAGAGGGCGGCCAGCATGTCGCGATCGGCGATATAGCCGTAGCCTTCGACATTGTAGGGAACGCCGTAACTTGTCTTGCCGTCGGTGGTAAGGGCAAGCGAGGGCGGAATGGCCGCCGCCAGATCGGCGAAGGGACCGGCGCTCACGACGCTCAAATCCTGGACAAAGCCGCCTTCCTTCCATTCAATCAGTTCCTTGATCCCCTGAATCGAGAAGATCACCGGCCTGTTCCTCGAATTCATCTCGGCCCTGAGGGTTTCCATATGATCCTGGCCCGAACCTATGGAAAAGGCCTTGACCCGCACTCCGGTTTCGGCCGTGTAGGCCCTGCACATGGCGTCGAACTGCTGGGCGTTTTCACCCTTTGAATTGTAAACGTAGATATCATAGCCCTTGTCGGACGGCCTGCACGCCAGGCAAAACGCCGTCACGGCGCACAGCAACAGAAATTTTTTCATTTTCCGGTTCCTCCTATCGATAAGTGTACACGGCCCCCCGCAAAATGCAAGACTATTTCAAACATTTGAGCCAGTTCCAAAACCCCATGGTTTTTCCACTGGCTTCGGAGTTTCTCAGTCTTAAATCCTTATGTAATAAGGATTTAAGACTTACGAAACATCCTACATTCAAGGAAGCTGTT
>JAITBL010000241.1 GCA_031283575.1 Treponema sp.
ATCAGCCATTACCAAGCCTCCTTTCAAGCGCCGCGATTCTGTCTTCATAACGCCTTAACACAGGTTTTAGCTGTTTAATCATGTTCATCTCGCTCAAAACAGCCGTAAGCGTATCCTGCGCATGGATAAACAAAAAAGTATGTTCATGCTTTTTCCCTTCGCCCTCGCTCTGGACAATGGCGGTCTGAAGCCCGTGCGCGGCGGCAAGTTTTTTCTTTGCATCTTCCAGGCTCCTGTCGATGTCGTCAAAGTTTCCTCCCGCGACAGCCTTGAGGGCCTTTGACGCGCAAAGACGCGCGTCTCCGGCCAGCATGATAATCTCCATGGCAATGGAATTCATGGCGTCGCTGGTAACAACCTGTTCGTTTTCCATGGCGCGTTCCCGATTTATTGTTCCGCGGTTTCAGCGGCAGCCTGTTTTTCGTATAGCTTGAAAAAAGGATACCAGAGAATCCAGCTTGCGGCAAAGAGTATGGCAAACAGGACAAGCCCGGCAAGTCCGCTGAGGATTACGGCCGCGACAGGATAGGGTGTATACCACAGGCCGAACACCGATTTGGGAATCGGAACAAGACCGAATTTTAATCCCGCGTAAGTAATTATGGGCAGAACTATACCCTGAAGCCACATGGCGATCATCAAGAGGGGATTCCACGCTATGCAGCCGAAAACAACCGGTTCGTTAATGTTGAGCAGCCCCGGAACAAAAGATGCCACTCCAAGAGATTTGAGCCGTTTTAATTTGGACGCCATAAGCATAAGTACCAGAGGCAGGGTCGCTCCGGTTCCCCCTATACACAGGAAAGCGTTGTAAACAACTTCCTGGGTCATGATATGGGTAGCCGGCAATCCGGCGGCGACTGCTTCCATATTTGCCGCGATACCGGCAAGCATGATGGGATTTAAAACGGCGTAATAAACCCAGGTACTGATGCCCAGTGAATATAAAAAACACATGACAAAATAGATCAGCACAAATCCGGCAAAGGACTCGGAGATGGCCACCAAGGGACGGAACAAGCCCTGTAAAAATTCAAAAAGGTTAAAATCAAGAAAGTAAACGATGAACCAGCCCGCCGTTATAAGCAGTATGATCGGAATCATCGAATCGAACCAGAACCGCACAAAGTCGGGTATGGCACTGCTTTTTGAGAATATCGAAAAATTCGCAAAGAGGCTCATGACCATGGCCACCACCACGCCAACAATGATCGATACGAACATTCCGCCCGCCCCAAGAGCGCTGTAATCCGCTTCGGCAAGGTTTTCAAGACGCAAAATAAGGGCGAATAAACATACCGCCGTCATTCCCGAAACAATGCGCATCTTTGGCTGTTTTTTCCGCTCCATGTAATTAAAGGGAATAAGAAAAGCGATGAATAAGCCAATAAGTCCCATGGTATAACTTGAAAAGGTCCACAGGTTTGGGAAATTCGGAATGAAGTCCTGCAGGATGGCAAAAACCGTAACCAGCGATCCGACCAGAATCAGCGGCAGAATCTGCATAAGAGCATCCTTGATTGTTTCAACCCAAATATTTTTTGCGGCCCTGTTAAGAGCCGGCGCAAAACTATCCTCTAACCATGCCATTGCCTTGTTTGCCATAATTTTCTCCTCCTAAAATAACGACTGGATATGCTTGAGCGCCCCGGCGCCGTCCAGTATTGAATAATAACTTTTCTCCATAACAGCCACTTTGATGTTTCTTTCCTTGTAGCGTTCTGTCAATTCTTCCAGCAGATATTCGAGATGCGGTCCCAGCATGATGCAGTCCGCCTCGCTGGCAAAATTGTCAACTTCGGCTTCGCTGCGCGCATTGATCTCCCAGTCAAGCCCCTGTTTTGCCGTCTCTTTGCGCAAATTCGCGGCCATAAAACCGGTGGACGCGCCGGAACCGCAAACCAAAAGAACGTTTAATTTATCCATAATAAATCGGCCTCCTTGTGATACATGGTAACCGAAGATTTTCTTGTCCGCAAATAATTATTTGCACCGATGCGGTGCAAAACACCCGGAGGCTGGAAACTCCATGGCCGGCGCAAATACGCCCGGAGTTTTTTGTTCCGCACAATGAGCGCGCGTTCAGGGGGCGATAATATCCCTTAACACGAGGCTCGCAAGAACCATACCGGCCGTTGCGGTGACGGTAACGGCGCTGCCGTTGATCACTTTTTTGGAAGCGCACCATTCGATTTCCGTTCCGCACTGATCGCGGACGCAGAAACAGCGGCCGGAGCCGCAGGCGCTTTCACCGTCTTCGGCCAGGGGAAGGCGTTCATCGCTGTAGACGACGGTAAAGCTGCCGGTAAATCCCCGCTTGCGGAGTCCCGCCCTTACCAGGCGCGCGAGGGGACAGCCGTGCGTCTCCCAGATACCGGCGGTTTTAAGCCTCGTGGGGTCAAGCTTTTGGGCCATGCCCATGGATGAATACAGCCTGACCCCTGCAAGCGCGGAAGCTTCGATAAGGTCCAGCTTAAAACCGAGGCTGTCGATGGCGTCGATCACATAATCCGCTTTTTCGATTTCGAACAGCGGCGCGCTTTCTTTTGAAAATACTTTTTCGAACGCCGTCACTTCGCATTGGGGATTGATCTCAAGAAGCCGCTTTCGCAGGGCCGCCGCCTTGGGTTGTCCCACGGTAGAGGGCAGGGCCTGAACCTGGCGGTTAATGTTGGTAACACAAACCGTATCGGAATCAACAATGCCGATGCGACCAATCCCCGAACGGACCAGGGCCTCGGCCGCCCAGCTTCCCACGCCGCCCAGACCAAACACGATGACCCGCGCGGCGTCAAGCGCGTCGATGGCGGATTTTCCGGCAAGAAGACTGAGGCGCTGGAAAAGAGGATTTACCGGCATGAAACAATTGTAACGGCGCGCGGGGCGCCTGGGCAAGAGAGCGTAACGATTCGTGCGCCGCCGGAAAGGGCGCCCCGGCTATGTTACAGTTTAAGCGTTTCCACCATATAGCGGATACCGGTACTGCCGTCGGCGTTCAATTTCTTCATCTCGATCACAAAGACAAGGGAGTCGTCGCGGGGAGAAGAAATAACGCGCCGTACGCGGTACGAGGTGATTCCGGCGCGTCTGATATTTCTGCTGCCGGCGGTATAGCTGCGCTTTGATCCGTCGCTGCCGGTTCGTTCAAGGTTAAGGTAAAAGGAAGAACCCGAAGCGTCATACGAAGCAACAAGGCTTGCCCGGAACGAAGCGTTCCGCTCAAAATCGCGGAACTCGAAACTGTCGTTTCCGCTTCCGTTTTCCAGTGCAATATAGAGGGGCTGTCCCTGAAGAAGAAAGCTGATCCCGTGGCGATCCGCCAGCGGGACGTTCCGCGCGATGACGCGGTAGAGGGCGCCCGATCCGTCCTGCCCCGCCTGCACGGCGCTGTCATGAACATAGGAAACCCTGCCGCCCGTCACAAAACTGTTGGAGGCGACATCGACCAGGGCAAGCTCCGCCCAGGGTTTAAGGCTTCCGGTCTGGACCCCGTACTGGCCGAACATATAGGTTCTGCCGTCCTGCGAAAAACCAAGATCCACAAAAACCGCCGTATCTCCCGCCCAGAGCAGGCCCGCAAGGAGGATGAGCGGCGCACAAAGCAACTTCTTCATAATTACATTCTCCCTTTTCCATTATCGGCTTTTCAGGAAACGCCTTAAGCATTATGCTGTAAGCATGACTCTGGCCCAGCGTAACCGTTTTTTTAAAGGGGGAATCGTCCTCGCGTCCGTCTGCCTCCTGATGATCCTTGCCGCCGCCTGGAAGATTCTTCCCCTCTATACCGGCCTTGCCGGACAGGCAAGCCGCCGCACACAGGGAGTGTTCCAGGCCCTGACGGCGAATCTTTTTCCGGTGTTTCCTTCGGCGCCCTTTGTTACGGCGGTCCTTGCCGTCGTCTACGCCCTGTTCGCTTCGATACTGATCTATTTCTTCTTCGAAAAAACCCAGAGTCAGGAGATACTCTTCTTTGGCCTTTTTACCATTTCGTTTGTGTTCGAGATTCTGCGCTTCACCATACCCCTGCAGCGGCTCTATCCCTTTCCCGCGGTATTTCTGATTTTGGGGGCGCGGCTCCTCATCTTCGGCCGCTTCTTCGGCGTACTCTCGCTCTTTGCTTCTTCGGTATACGCGGCGGGGCCCGAGATGCAGAAGCAGGGCAGCGTGATTTTTGCCGTGGTGATCGCCACCCTCATTGTCGCGCTGGGAGTGCCCGTTGACGGCCTTTCCTGGGATTCAAGCCTCGCCATGATTTCGGCCTATGGTTCCATGTTCCGCCTGGCGGAAAACGCCATACTTTTTATTTCGGTACTGAACTTTCTTGTTTCGGCTTATACCAAAGGAACGAAGGAATACCGTTCCATCGCCGCCGGAACAGTTTGCGTGGCGCTGGGCCGGAGCATGCTGATCAACGGCGACACCTGGGCGCTGCCGCTTGCGGCTCTTGTACTGCTCGCGGGCGGAACCTGTCTGATTGCCGCCAGGCTTCACCAGATTTACCTGTGGCTGTAAACGGAGCTTAGCAAAACACGGTGACGGCAAGGCCCGTAACCAGCGGGATGATGATGTTGTCCCAGTCCCTGATTGGGGGAAGTTCTGTGACGAGCGCCGCGGCGGCCGCCGTCAGGGCGATGCGCGTGTTGAACGATACCAGCCACGCGCTGGCAAAGGAGCCGGCAAAACAGGCCAGCGAGCCTTCGACGCTCTTGCCGAAGAGAAAGGGCGGCCGCAGACGGCCAATGGCCTTGCCGGCGAGACTGGCGGTGCCGTCGCCAAAGGCCAGGGCATACACGGCAATGGCCGCCGTTTGGGGCGGAAAAATCAGTATGGCAAGAAAAGCGCCCATGCCCAAAGTAAGAGGCCCCAGCACAAAACGGCCCCTGTCGCGGCGGCGCGAGGCGTAATCGGTCAGGGCCGAAATGACGGGGATGCGGCGGCCGCTTCTGCGGAGCGCTTCCATAAGGGTGTAGGCGGCCGTACCCGCGGCAAGCAGTATCAGGGTAAACGGACGATGAAACGAGGCAAGGAGCGGGGCAAGGGCAATGAGAAAGTGAAGACACTTGCGGACCACTTCGGAACTGAGCCTGCGGGGTATCTCCGCCGGCGTTTCTGCCTGTTTCATTCGGCATGATTATACTATATTGGAAGGTAAAGACAAGAGGAGGCGGCCATGCGTAATCTGGCAAGCGTACAGACCGTAAAACGGGTTGAGGATATCCCCGGCAAGGACCGTATCGGCTATGTGTCATTCAACAAGGTGGAATGGAAGGTAATCGGCGAAAAGAATCTGACGCCGGGCCAAAAGGTTGTCTATGTCGAATACGACAGCATACTTCCGGTACATCCCGCCTTCGAGTTTTTGCGCAAGCGCTGTTACAGCGAAAAATATCAGGGTTTCAAGATAGGCTGCATGCGCATGGGCGGGCTTGTTTCCTACGGGCTCCTCCTCAGCTACGAAAGCGTCAAAGACCTTATTCCCCAGGCGCTTTGGGACAGCTGCGAAGAAGGCAAAGATCTTACCGCACTCCTCAAGGTACAGAAGTTTGAAGACGATGTCCCTGTAATCAGGATGAAGAAGGGTTTTTTTCGCCGCGTTCTCGACGCCGTCTTTGGCGAAAAGAAAGTTCCCGCGGGATTCATTCCCTTTGTGCAAAAATCCGACGAAACCAGGGCCGAAACGCTGCCTTATCTTTTTGACGAAAAGTGGCGGGGGAAAAAGGTCTATGTCACCGTCAAGGTGGACGGCCAGTCGGGTACGTTTGCCCTTAACAGGGGCATGTTCTACGCGGCAAGCCGCAACCAGATTCTCTACGCGGAAAAAGAAGCCAAAGCCGCCCGCGAATTGTGTCCGGCCCGCGAGGGGCGCTACCAAAAATACGGCCAGATTTTTTTGCAGATGGCGGCAAAATACGACGCGGTAAAAAAACTCAAAGCGTACGGAAGCGGCATTGCCGTACAGTTTGAGCAGGCCGGCCCCAGGATACAGAAAAATCATCTGGGCCTGGGAAGCCTCCAAATTTTTGTGTTTAACGTCTACGATGTGGAACGCGGCCGTTACCTCGGCTGGGACGCTCTGAAAAGCTTTTGCGCACAGTCCGGTTTTCCCACCGTGCCCTTTGTCGAAAAGCGCGTCTTTGACTGGAAAAACATGGGCGAGCTTTACGAATACTCCAAAGGCTCCTATGAGAACGGTCATGTCCGCGAAGGCGTGGTGATCCGCGCCGATTCCGGCGACTGCATGGACGGCCCCGAAATTAACATGCACGCCATGTGGAGCTTTAAAGTGATCAATCCCGATTACCTCCTGGGCGGCCAGTAAGCAAAATGACTATACGCCGATCAGACGAAAGTAAATGTAATTGCGGATGTTGATGTGCGATTTGGCAAAGAAAGTCCATTTACAGTGCCTGATTCTGTTAATGAGGCAATGCGACACAAGAGAACGAGGGGTTAACGGCACACCAGGAAAATGAATTTATGAAACCAGTCTTTTTAGT
>JAITBL010000251.1 GCA_031283575.1 Treponema sp.
ATTTACGCCGCAATCTCCCCGGGGCATTTGTTTTCGGCATCGATGATAATATCCGCGATTGCGCGGTACGTTTTGGCCCGCCTTGTATGGAGCAGACGGTGGGTTTCCCCGGGGTTTGGGGTATCAAGAAAAGGAGGCATGCCGCCTGTTTCGGCGGCCCTGCGTATCCGTTCCCAGGCGGTTTCGGCGGAAACTTCAAGATAAACTGCCGTTATGACGCTGCCGGAAAGCCTGCCTCCGGAATCCGGATTTTTCTGTTTTGCAAGCAGGGCCAGGGCTTCACCGTTATCCGCAAGGCCTCCGCCCGCCGCAATGATTGTGTTTTCCGTTCCGCCTTCAAGAAGCGAAGCCAGGGCTTCGGCTTCGGCTTTTTTGAATATTCCGCTTCCTTCCAGAAAAAGGGCACGCGGGCTTTTTCCGGTACGTGTTTCGATAACTTCGTCCAGATCGGTAAAGTGTCCCCGCCCCGTTTCCGCAAGGGCGCGTCCGGCGCTGGTTTTTCCCGAATGTTTGGGTCCGATAAGGAGAATGATCCCCATGGACCTAAGCCTACCGGATTCATTGCGAAGGGTCCATGCTCCGGCTTGCTCCTGGGTTCTTCATTATTTATGATTATGTCATGATCGAATCTACATTTTTGATCGTTCTTATGGGAGCCGCCGCCCTGCCGGTTCTTGCTATATACCTGTGGTTTCGTATAACCCGGTTTCCTGTTCCCCTGCCCTGGTTTTTCTGCTGCCTGCTGGGAGGGATGGTTTCCGGTTTTATAGCCCTGATCCTGGGTCTCTTTGTTGAAAGGTTTTTACCCGTATCCGGCAAAGCCTTTTTTGTTATTTTCCGTACGGCCTTGATCGAAGAACTGAGCCGTATCGTCGTGCTGTTTCCCCTGTTTGCGGTTTTCCGCAGGTTTAAATGGAACGACGGCGAATACTGCGCGGCGGGGCTGATAGCCGGCCTTGGGTTCGCGCTGGCTGAAGCCGCTTCCTACGGGGCGGCCGGCATAAATATCACCCTGCTCAGGGCCTTTACCACCGCTCCCCTCCACGGCGCCTGCGGCGCCCGGGTCGGTCTTTCCGCCGCCGCTTTCCGGGAAAATCCCCCCACCGCCGCCCTGCGCTTTTTTTCTGCTGTGGTAATACACATGCTGTACAACCTTATGATACTCCGGTCCGGCGTCTTTTCCGTTCTGGCGGTTCTGGCAGCCTTTTCGTTTTTGATTTCGTCGTTGATCTTTGTTCGAAAATCCAGGGAATATTTGGGCGAATAGCTTTTCCATACTGTTCACCGTCTGATTTTTTATACGTCTTTCCGGATTTGCCTGCCGGAAGACAAAGCCCTCTCTCTCTAATTCATTGTAATATAATGAATTAGACGCAATAAACTAAAAAGGTAGAATTTATCAGGAGTTGGCACAAAACCTGCTAGTAAAGTAGTATGGAAAGGATTTTCACACGGACAATGACTCTCTTTTCAATATCGGAAAGCTGGAATGAATTTAAAACCGAAATTATCAGAAAATCCATCCATTTTCTTATCGCGCTTAGTCCTTCCATGGCCGCGCTTAACCGGCCGCTAACGGTGATTTTTCTTGCCGCAGGCACGCTGGGGTATACCTGGATGGAATATCTCCGGCTTGCGGGGGTCCGGGTCCCCCTTGTTTCGTCCCTTACCGGCATGGCGTCCCGGTCCCGCGACAGGGGGCGGTTTGTCATGGGGCCGGTTACGCTGGGGCTTGGCGCCATGCTTGCCCTGCTCCTTTACCCCTCTCCCGCAGCGTCCATTGCCATTTACGCCCTCGCATTCGGCGACGGCTTTGCAGGCCTTGTGGGAAAATTCTTCGGAAAGATACGGCCTGCTTTCCTCTGCGGTAAAAGCGTGGAAGGTTCCATGGCCTGCTTTACCGCCGTTCTTATCGCCGCATACCGGGTTTCCCCGGATTACCCTGCCGCCTTTGCCGCCGCACTTACCGCGACTGCCGTTGAAGCCCTTCCCCTCGAAGATTACGATAACATCGCCCTCCCGGTAACGGTGGGTTTCGCCGTTTGCCTCGCCATGGTTTTTTAACGGTGGTTTTTACAGCCACAGATAAACGCGGTGCAGTCTGTCGCAGATAATCCAGGTGCCTGCGGAAAGAATGGCAAGGCCCGCCATTCCCGGCCATGTGTCGGCGTTTAGAAAGATCATTCTTCCCAAAAAAGCAAGAAAAGAACCAATGCCGATAAAGATAAACTCTTTGGATCCCCGGGAATAGGCCGAGATCAGGAAACTCACAATGGTAATAAGAAAAATCCCCGATTCGGTCATGCGGAACATGGCGGCATAGCCTGAAATCATGCTGAAACTTGAATCCCAGGAAAGGACGTCAATGGGAACCCCCAGAGCGATAACCAGCGTGGACACTATTATGATAAAGATCGTGTTCCGCTGTTTTTGCACTTCAAGCCCGGCAGCGTACACACTGGCGGCAAAAAGTGAAATAATGCCGAAATACCTTCCGAAAAGCAAAAACCGGGAGGCGGTAAGCAGATAAAGGCCGGGGAGCGTAAAAACCCGGCCGAGCGGGACGGCGGCCCTCATTGCTTCCATGGAAAAGGAAAGCACAAAAAAAGCCACAAAAATAATTTCCGGCGAATGGGTTTTTTCAAAATAATAGTAGATTAAAATAATCGTAATGAACGAATAGATCACCGATCCCCCGATAGACGCAAAGGGAACATAGGGACTGGGCTTTATGAAACCGGCCATCAGCGCAGAGGCAATGCCAGGGGGGCGGCGGGAAGCTTCGGCCGAAACAGCGGGAGAAACGGGAATAACGAACCATGCCGCCAGGACAGTGAGGA
>JAITBL010000011.1 GCA_031283575.1 Treponema sp.
GGACGCCAAAAAGGACTCGAACCTTATCGGGCAGTTCGGCGTGGGCTTTTATTCGGCCTTTATGGTTTCCGATTCCATCGAAGTGTTTTCCCGCAAAGCCGGCGAGGCGGATACCTGGAAGTGGTCGAGCAGGGGCGAAGCTACCTACGATATCGAAAAAGCCGAAGGCGGGTCCGCGCTGGACGCCCAGGGTTCCAAAGTGGTTCTTCACCTTGCCGGGGAAGGACTGGAATACGCCAACCGCTGGTCCATCGAAGACATCATCAAGCGTTATTCCAACCACGTAGCCTTTCCCATCTACCTGACCTATGACGAAAAGGAATACGACGACAAGGGGAAAGAAAAGGGCAGTAAAACCAAAACCGACCGGATCAATTCGGGAACGGCGATCTGGACCCGCTCCAAGCAGGAACTCAAAGAAGAAGACTATGTTGAATTCTACAAGCAGATGGGCCATGATACCGAAGCGCCGCTGCACTATGTCCACACCAGGGCGGAAGGCGCCCTGGAATACACGACGCTCTTTTATATACCCGCCAGGGCGCCCTTCGATATGTACAATGTTGATTACAAGAGCGGGGTCAAACTCTATGTCAAGCGGGTTTTTATTACCGACGATGACAAGGAGCTTATGCCCACCTACCTGCGCTTTGTCCGCGGGGTCATCGATTCGGAGGATCTGCCCCTTAACGTAAGCCGCGAAATCTTGCAGCAGAACAAAATTTTGATGAACATCAAGAACGCGTCGGTTAAAAAAATCCTCGCCGAAATCAGGGCCATCGCCGACGCCGCGCCCAACTCCGATGACAACAGAAAAAAATGGGAAACCTTTATCGCTGAATTTAACCGTCCCCTCAAGGAAGGGCTCTATCAGGACTTTGCCAACCGCGAGTCCCTGCAGGATCTGGTGCGTTTTAAAAGTACCGCCGTGGAAGGCTGGACGAGTTTTGCCGAGTATACCGCGCGGATGAAGAGCGATCAAAAGAATATTTACTATATCACCGGCGGCGACGAAAAAACCCTCCGCGCTTCTCCCCTGCTTGAAGCTTACCGCGCCAAAGAGATCGAAGTCCTTATCATGAACGACGAGATCGACGACATTGTTATTCCCTCACTCCACAGTTACCGCAGGGAAGAGCCGGCGGCCGACGGCAAGAGCGAGGCAAAGACCTGGGAACTCAAGGCGGTGAACCGGGCCGGCGCCGACGAGGAACTGGGCGAAAAGAAGGACAAGCAGGCCGAAAAGGAAGCGAAGCCCCTTATCGAAAAGATCAAAAAGGCGTTGGGCGATCGGGTCAAGGACGTCAGGCTTTCGCGCCGTCTTCACGATTCGCCTTCGTGTATTGTGGCCGATGAAAATGATCCCAGCATACAGATGGCCCAGATGCTCAAAGCCATGGGACAGACCGGCATGCCCGAAACCAAACCCATACTCGAGGTGAACAACGATCATCCCATTGTCGCCGCCCTTAAGGACTGCGGGGACGAGGCGCGCATCGCCGACGTAGCGGGGGTCCTTCTTGACCAGGCCCTTTTGATCGAAGGGATTAAGCTCAAGGACCCCGCCGATTTTGTACAGCGGCTCAACCGCCTGCTTTCCTGACGCAGGGACGGCTTTAAGCCGCCTTGAATCACGGGACATTGGATGCTCGCCGGCCGCCGTTCCGCACCCCGTGTGGGTCCGCCCGGCGCTTTCTTTACGTACCAGGTTCTCTTGTATCCGGGCTATGCCCTCAACCACGCGAAAAAGCCTGTATTCAGCGGAATTTCCTGTCGAACGAGCCTCCGTTGAAAGTAACGCAACGCCCAAGATACCGCGGAGCTTGCCCTGCGGAGGCTATTCCACCGGTTTTACGCCGTTACTGCCTGATACCTGCGCGGATTACGTCCAAAATACGTGTTTTTCAGCTGATTTTTGAATAAGTTGACACTTCGCCGTAGACCTATGGTATTTTTTGCAAGAAACGTGTATGTTGGTATGATCATCATGGAACAGTATATACAGCCATTCATACAGGTAACCACCGCGGTTTTCAAGGAACTTGTCCACTGCGACATAGTGCCCGATCGGGCTTATTTTATAGGAAAAGAAGCTTTTCTTGCCTGGGACATATCGGGACTTATCGCCCTGACCGGCGAGGCAAAAGGCCTCGTCGCCATTTCCATGAAAACAGCCACCGCTTCAAAGATTGCCAGCATTCTTACCAGGCTTCCCGAGCCGCCGGCGGCCGTTATAGCGGACGCCATCGGCGAGGTGGTCAACATTATTGCCGGCAACGTCAAAAAGCACCTTGAGGAAATGTTCAAGATCATCATTTCGCTTCCTACCGTGATCCGGGGAAAAGCCCACATGGTCGTAATCCCCGACGAGCGGACGCGGCTCCTCTGTATACCCTTCGATATATTTGACGGGGAAACGATCAGCCTTTCGATCAATATTGACTAAAAATCGATTACTCGATTAACGCCGTTACTCCGCCCGTTCCCCTGTTATCATCCTGTCCAAAGCGTTCTACCGCCAGATCAATGAGCCGGTTGATGAGTTCCGTATAGGGCACGCCGCTTGCCGCCCACAGTTTGGGGTACATGCTGATTCTGGTGAATCCGGGCATGGTGTTAATTTCGTTGACCAGCGCTTCGCCGTTTTCACGCACAAAAAAATCCACCCGCGAAAGGCCCTGGCACTCCAGCGCCCTGAAGGTACGGACAGCCATATCCTGCACCCGCTTGACTGTTTCGGGCGGAAGCTCCGCGGGAATAATCAAAGCGGCGCCGCCGGCGTCGATGTATTTTGCCTCGTAGGAATAAAAATCATGCGCGGCGCGGATCTCGCCGGGAAGCGACGCCCGGGGATCTTCGTTACCCAGTACGGCGCATTCAATTTCCCTGCCGCTGATGTTTTCTTCCACAATCACCTTGCGGTCGTATTTAAAGGCTTCCCTGACGGCGGCGATGTATTCCGTTTCGTCGTTAACTTTGCTTACACCGACGCTCGAACCCATATTGGCGGGTTTTACAAAAAACGGCGCGCCCAGTTCCGCGCCGGCATACGCGAAACTTTTTTGCGGCGGCCCGTCCGGTGATTCGGCGCGCAGCACGAAAAATTTTCCGATGGGAATACCGGCGTCGCGAAGGAGGCGCTTCATCACATCCTTGTCCATGCCCGCGGCGGAACCGAGAACGCCGGGCCCCACAAAGGGAACATCGGCCAATTTAAGAAGGCCCTGTACGGTGCCGTCTTCGCCAAAGGGTCCGTGAAGCAGGGGAAAAATCACGTCAAGTTTTACGGGTTTTTGTCCCTTAACGGCGAGCATGCCTTTGCTGTTGGGAAGCAGCGCCGCGGCCGTCAACGGGCGGGCAAGGCAGATCCGTCTGGGATCATTCACGTTGCTGACAAGATCGCCCGAAAGACTTACCCACCAGGAACCCGCCTTGTCAATGCCGATGAGAAGCGGGTTAAAACGCGAACGGTCCACCGCGTCAAAAACATTGAGGGCCGATTGAAGGGACACTTCGTGTTCCGCCGAACGTCCGCCGCAGAGAATGCCGATGTTTTGCCTGGACATGCTATCGCTCCATTTTGCGCAATTCCGCGGCTATTTCGTTAAAGTTCATTGCCCGCGGCCCTCCGAAAGTTCTGTTGCGGCGGTCCCGCAAATCCACCTTGAGTTTGAACCGACGGCTTCTGTCCTGTCCGCTCAAATCGCAGCGGCCGGCGGGAATATGCAGGTCAATGCGGCCGCGCTTTAGTATAAGATCAACAAAGTCCTTTATGGAAGAGCATTTTTCTTCGGTTTCGATTCCGTACGGCTCCTCGGCGTCAAGATCGGAGGCAAGGTGAATGTCCGATCCCGCCACCAGGGGAAGTTTTAGCATGCGGGCGTATTCGGCCGCCATGCCGTCGTACCAGGCATCGTGATTCCCCCTATTTGCCCCTTCCACGGCGTCGACCAAAAACGGGGCGAGGTGTACGACGCGAATGTAGTGGTGCTGCCTGAAAGGGTGGGCCTGGATCACACAGCCGCCGTACCGGCGCGTCTCGCGGAACAGCTCTTCGCGGTTCCAGCGGATCACCTCGGGGTGTTCCAAAAGCCAGGCCCTGTCAAGGCCGTAGATCATAAAGTCGTCGCCGTCAAACGTTTCTTCCCAGCCAAAGAACACCTCAAGGCCGCGCTTTTCCCCTTCGTTACGGGCGTCTTCGTAGCCTTCACAGTAGCGCTTGACCCACTCGGACCAGGGCAGGGTACGATCGGCGCGGCAGTTGCTGTTAAAAAAATGATCGGTTACCATGACGCCGGCAAAACCGTGATCGATATAGCGCTGAATATAATCGTGTCCCGGCGATTCCCCGCAGGCGGATGACTGACTGGTGTGAAGATGCGTTTCGTAGAGAAAGCCCATTTAACCCTTGCGCTCAATACGGATTTGACAAATATCGTCGCCCCTGGCGATCGTTTTGGGAAGCGACAACTCGCAGTCAAAGGCTTCGGCGATGCCGCGGTCCCCTTCCATGGCCCAATCGCACAGCGTGCCGATTTCCTCGTCGCCGCAGCCCTGTTTTTGCCAGGCCGCTACCAGGGGACAGTAATGAAATTCAACCTCAAAGCAATCGTCGGTACAGTTTTTAAAATCCATTTCGAAGACCATCCGCCCCTGCCGCTTAAACAGTTTTTTCTTGAGACGTTTAAGGCTTTTTCCCGCCGCCGTCTGTCCCGAATCCAGGGCGCGCCGTCCGTGGAAGAGTCCGCAGCGGCGGATTGCGGCGGGGGCAAACTTTGCCGGATCCAATCCCTGCCTGCGGGCTTCGTCGCAGAGCAGATACATCCAGATCGCGCGGTGCTCGTAAAAGCCGCGCAGGGCCGAAACAACGCGCCCCTTTTTTGCCGGCTGATTTTTTATGCTCATTTTTCTTCCCCTGTTTTTTCCGCCGGTGTTTGTTCCGCCGCTTTCGAAGATACTCCCGCCAGACGGAAGGCTTTTTTTAGCAATCCCACGCGGCCAAAGAAAAGCCAGAAGGCCAGCAGGATCAAAAGCAGAACGGGCGCGCCGAAAAGCAGAATTGCCGTGACAGCTACCAGCGCCGCCGACGCAAAATCGCCGAACGATAGAAAGATATCCAAAATACGCTCGCCTATACCCGGACGGTAAGACGGATCGGCGGAAACGGGGCCTTCCAGATTCAGATGAACGGTGGAAAAATCAACCAGACCGGAAAGCTCCGACAGCTGTGATCCCAGCCAGTCAATCTCATTTTGAAGATCGGCTATGCGGTTTTCGATCTTCATTATGTCGTCAATGCTCTGTGCCCTGAGAAGATGAGACTGAAATGTCGTGAGCAGCGCCTTCTTTGTAGCGAGCCTTCCTTCCAGATCATAGTACTTGACGGTTACATCCTCGCTGCTTTCACTGCGATCCAGCATCTTGCCGATTGCCGTCACGCCGCCCAAAAACGCGTCGTAAGACGCGGAAGGAACCCGTATTTCATACTGCACCGAATTACCGAAGGAACGCATCAGCGCCGAATACGCTCCGTAACGGGCCATCAGTTCGCCGGTTTTTTTCTGCGCCTCTTCAAGATTTTCCACCCTGATCCCAATCCGCGCTTCCTTTACCAGTTTGCGTGTTTTACCCGCCGCGCCGGGAACGCCGTTTCCCTCAATTGCCGCTACAGCCGCGGAAGCGCCGTCTCCGGAAACTCCCGCCTCGTCTTCCGAAGATTGTTGTGAAAAAGCGGCTTTCGACTCGGCAAAATCATACGCGGCTTCGGGCGCCGCCTGGCCGCAGCCCGTCAGCAGAATCAGGGCGAAAAGCAGAAACGGCAGCGCATGTAGCCGGATGAGGCAAAAGTGATTTTTCGATTTCATTTTAGAGCGTCCTGTAACATTCGTCGATTACCGGATCGAGTGACGGAAGATCATATCCCATAACAAGCAAATTTTTTCTGTCGGGGCTTTTTTCCCAATCCATATAGGGATCCGAATAGTGGTTCCGCAGAAAGTTGAAAACCAGATCCTCCGCCTCTTCGGGCAGATTGAAGAAAATTCCCCGGCCGGCGCCGAGCACTTTGCGGATCGCGCCGCGGGATTTTGCGTGGAAGCGATCCTGGTATACATCGTAGGAACGGCCCGACAGTTTTTTGAGCCGGTCCGAAACGGAACCTTTGGCTTTTTCCAGATTGGTGGTGAATGTCTTTTGCTGGCGGGGCGGAGGAGGAGGGCCTTTGGTGAGCAGCGGCGCGGGCCGGTACCCCTGGTTGAGCGGCGGCGCCGAAGCAAGGGGCTTGGGCTGCGGAGCGGCCGGCGGCTGGACCGCGGGTTGTGTTTGCTCCGGCGCTTGCGGCGGCTGGACCACAGGCCGTGTCTGGGCAGGCGCTTGCGGCGGCTGGACCGCGGGCCGTGTTTGCCGTTTCGGGGCCTTTACCTCCGGCCGCTGAACCGCTTTGGGCGGCGCGGCGACGATTGTGGTTCTGGCTTCTTCCGCCTGTTTCAGCCTGCGCGGAACAGTTATTTT
>JAITBL010000018.1 GCA_031283575.1 Treponema sp.
ACCGTTCGGAAAATCAGGCGCGCCCTTTATTACCGTGGTACAATCGGCGATAGCCGCGTCATAGTTCTTTGTCTGATAATACGCGGCACCTCTAAACCAGTAGGCGTTAAGATTGGAACTGTTACGCTTAATGGTTTCGCTGTATGCCGTTATCGCTTTTGTATAGTCGCCGCTCTCAAAATATTCATCGGCCTTCTTCTCCCATTCGTCTGCGGTTGTCTGTCCAAAGGCAGCGGACATCACCAGAACAAACAGCGCGCTTACCAATAGTGTCTTTTTCATCGTGTTATTCTCCTCTTGACTTAAGTATCCCCGGCAACGCCCCCGCCTTCTCCTGCGCCGGCAGAAACACGGCCCTCCTCAAAAAAAGTGACTGTCACCATTTTAGACCGGGTTCGTCCCGCTGTCAAGGCAAAAGCTCTCCTTTGCTCCTTTGTGCGCCTTTGTGTTCCTTTGTGGTTCCTATTCTTCTTCCCCGCTTTCTCTATAATCGGCAAAACGGTGACTGACACCGCTGGGTTGCAAATCCGCATGATTGGAGACTATACTTAATCCATGACCAAACTTGATACCCTTGTTGAAATTCTCAGGGACGCGCCGGACGAAGTTTTTATTCAACCCCACAATGTGCCCGATCCGGACGCCATCGCGTCGAGTCTGGGCATGTACTATCTGCTCGCACAGCGGGGGATACAAAAACTGGCTATCGTGTACGATCAGGAAATTGAAAAAGCCAATTCCCTGCGTATGCTTGAGATGTTCAAGGTGCCGATGATTCAGGCAAAAGACGCGCTGACGCTGGGCACCGAAGACTGGGCGGTGCTGGTGGATGCCCAAAAGGGAAACGCCAACATTACCGACCTGCCCACCGACGAGGTAGCCTCAATCGATCATCACGAATACAAGGGTAACCAGGGTTACCGCTTTGAAGACATCAGGCCGGGCGTGGGAAGCTGCAGCGCGATTATCGCGGAATACTTTTTTGAGAACAACATCGCCGTTCCCCAGGGTATTGCCACGGCGCTTCTGTACGGAATTTTTATGGATACGGACAACCTTACGCGGGGCGTGTCCGATCTGGACGTCAATATGTTCTACAGGCTCTACAGCATGTCCAACATCGACATGATTGTGGAACTCAAGGGAAACGATATTACGGTCAACGATCTGGAACTGTACGCGGAAGCCTTTAAAACCGTGGAGATTTACGACGAGCTTGCTTTTTTAAAACTGCGCGGGGTCAACGATTCCCTGCTTGGCGCGGCGGGCGACATTGTGGTAAGCGTTTCCGGCGTCAACATTGTGATCGCCTATGTTCAGCGGGAAGACGGCATTAAACTTTCCGTGCGCAGCACCTGCGCGAAGGCAAAGGCCAATGATCTGGTGCGGCATATCACCGGGGGCTGCGGCGTCGGCGGCGGCCATGACAACATGGCCGGCGGCTTTATTCCCCTCAGCGAGCTGCATCCCAACCGCGTGACGGATACCTTTATCAAACACCGCGCCATTTCTTTTTACGAAAGCTGCAATGGCTGAACCCCCCGGCAATGCCGAACGCGGCCGTATCATCAAGATCGCCTCGATTACGGCGCTTGCCGGTAACTTTGCGCTTTCCGCGCTCAAAATCAGCGCCGGCATTATAGCGGGCAGCCTCGCCGTCCTTGGCGACGGGATCGATTCGCTGGTGGACGTACTTATCTCGATCATGACGCTGGCCGTTTCGCTGGTGATTTCGCGCCCCGCCGACAAGGACCACCCCTGGGGACACGGCAGGGCGGAAACCGTCGCTACCGCGGCGCTTTCCCTGATCCTTTTTTTTGCCGGCGCACAGCTTATTCTCAATTCGGCGGAAAACCTTTACTCGGGGGTGGAGAGGAAAGCGCCGGGCGGCCTCGCCGTCGTTGTTACGATCATTTCGATAGCCGGAAAAATTCTTTTGTCCTGGACCCAATACCTCTTCGGCAAAAAGGCCGGTTCGGCCATGCTCAAGGCCAACGCCAAAAACATGGCCGCCGACGTGATCACCAGCGCGGGAGTGCTGGCGGGTCTGTGCTTCGCAATCGTCTTTAACATCGGCGCCATCGATCTGATCACGGCCATTCTCGTGGGTATTTGGGTCATCAAGAACGCCGTCGGCATTTTCTTTGGCGCCAACGCGGAACTGATGGACGGCGCCGCCGGCGATGAAAGCTACCGCGCCCTCTTCGACGCGGTGCGATCGATTCCGGAAGCGGGAAACCCGCATCGTACGCGGATGCGCCACATTGCCGGTTTTTGGGACATAGACCTCGACATCGAAGTGGACCCCTCGCTCACCATCGGCGAGGCCCACGAAATCGCCTGCCGCGTAGAGGACGCCGTCAAAGCGCGGATCGACGGAGTCTTCGACATCATGGTTCACGTTGAGCCCGCGGGAAACAAACAGAACGAAGGCTACGGCTTGAGCGAAGAGCAGTTCAGGTAGGCGATACGCCGGATCGCCGAAACGAGCCTCCGCGGGGCGCGGGAAATCAGATTTTTCGCGAATTTCTCCTTTTGAAACCAGGATTATTCCTTATTTTAACAAGTATCTTTCCCGTATATTGCAAAAAAAAAGCCGGATAAATACAATAAAAACATGACGGATAAACAATCGGTACGGCAAAAAAAGATACTGGAAATTATCACGCGGGAAGGCCGTGTCGAGGTCGCCAAACTGGCGGAGCTGACGGGGGTTTCCAAGGTTACGCTGAGGGCGGATTTAGACCGGCTGGAAGAAAAGCGGATTATACGGCATGAAAAAGGGCAGGTTTTTCCCGGCTCAAGCGACGACATCAACAACCGCCTGACCTACCACTACGACACAAAACGCGAGATAGCCCAGGCCGCCGGCGCTCTGGTACAGGACGGCGAGCCGGTGATGATTGAGTCCGGCTCGTGTTGCGCGATTTTGGCGGAGGAATTAACCGCAAAAAAGCGGGATATGCGGATCATCACCAATTCGGCCTTTATCGCCGGCTATATCCGGCGGCTGCCCCAGGCGAAAATCGTGCTTGTGGGCGGCGATTACCAGACCGAGTCGCAGGTGATGGTCGGACCGATTGC
>JAITBL010000115.1 GCA_031283575.1 Treponema sp.
AGCTGTACCTCAATGGTGATGATCGTACCATCCGTAAGGACGGCCCGCAGGTCCAGAATGCTGCCTTTGTCGCCGACAACTTCGGGGGTGACGGTTTTGTTTTCAAGAATCTCCACCGACACAAGCCGGTCTTTGCCGGTGCGTTTGAGTACGGCGTTCAGGAAGCCCAGGAGCTGCTCTTCGTCTCCCTTTTCGCCCATGATCTTTACGAAAAGGTAATCGTTGAGCGGGTTGAGACGTTCGGGAGCTTTATCAACGGCAGGGTTTTTGTCCATACGTCCAATATACAGGATTTTCCCGGTTTTTGACAGGCCTGAACCTTTAATATAACCACGAACCACCCGAACGGACACGAACGGGTTCATCGCGCAGGGGGTGACTGACGCCGTTTCAGAAGAATTTTTAACCGCAAAGGCGACGAAGGCGAAAAAGGGAAGAAAAAACGGTGATTGCCACTCTTTTTGTTCGTGGGGTTGGTGAGGTTCGTGGTAAAAGTGACTGACTCCCGCTTGCCTGTTTCGCGCCCGCGCCAAACGCTTATTCGTCGTTAAAGGCTGCGGGAACGAGGCGTCCGATCATAAGGCGGCGAAAGACCTTTCCCGACGGAAACTTGAGACGCTTGCCGGCCTTGCCCAGAGACCTGCGGGCGAGAAAATCGCCGCCGATTTGAATCCTTACAGTAACACCGTTAAAAACATTATTAAGCGTGTGTATAATAAACCGGGCGTTCCTGATAAAGCCAACACCGTTCGCATTGCCAATAATCCTGGCTTGCTCCCGCGTAATCATTAGTACCTCCCTGCATTTGTGCACGGTTACTAAAACCTAAAATGTCTGCCCTGAACGCGGTACACCCGAAAGGGTGTAAAAGATAAATACGGACCCCGTTCGAAAGTCTGGTTTACTACCCCGCGGTTCCGCCGCGCGGGGCCCGTTCCCCCTTAAACCACTCCCGATCAAGCGCCGATAATGGAAGTGTATGAATTCCCTCACGGTCCTTTACGGCATGGAACTTGCGGACGAGGCCTTCGAAGCCGTTTTGGGCGGAAAAAGCGCCTTCGATTTGGCCCTGGAACGGGCCTCGGCCTTTCCCGGAACCGGCAAGCGCCTGCTCCTCGCGCCGGCGGCCCTCAGCGTTCCCGACGGCTGGACGGCGCTCAGCCTGGCGGATAAAAGCGCGGCGGAGCTTCTCAAGACCCTGTCGGAACAGTCCGACGGCTTTGACCTTACGTACTTTGCCTGGGCGGACGCTCCCTTCCTCGACGCGGCCCTAACCGGAAAACTCGCCGATCGCCACCTTCGCTATCATGCCGACTATTCGTACGCCGACGGCTGGCCCTACGGCCTGACGCCGGAACTGCTTGCCCCCGGCGTCGCGGGAATACTTTGCAAAATCGCCGCCGCCGACGGCGAAAAACCGGTAACCAGGGAAACGATTTTTAACATTCTCCAAAAGGATATTAATTCCTTCGATATAGAAACCGAACTTTCGCCGGTAGATTTGCGTTATCAGAGGCTTTCCCTTGTCGCCGACTCAAAGCGGAATCTTCTTGTCTGTACGCGCTTTGCCAAAGACGGCGGCGACGCCGTACAAATCAGCGTTGAGCGCCCCGAATACCTGCGTACCCTGCCGGCCTTCTTCCCCATCCAGGTATCGGGCCTTTGTCCCAAAACACCGGCAAAAGCCGCCTGCGCTCTTTGCCCGTATGACGCCGGGAACCGCGGCGCGGAACATACGATTCCCGCCGGCGTTTTTATGGAAACGGAGGCGTTCACCGGCCTCCTCGACAGGATCGGCGACTTCGCGGGCGGCGCCGTGATCGATCTTTCCCTTTGGGGCGAAGCGGCCCTTCATCCCCGCATCGCCGATCTTGCCGCCGCCGTCCTTGAGCGGCCAAAGCTGGCGCTGGTGATCGAAACTTCGGGTTACGGCTGGAAGGCCGCCGATCTCGAAAGCATCGCCGCCTCCGCCGCCCGGCAGGCGCGCCGGGAAAACCTGCCCCCGGTCTCGTGGATCGTGTCCCTCGCTTCGGCCGATCTGCCGGAAGCGGAACGTGAAAGCGCGGCGCTGGTCAAAAAACTCTGCGGCCTCTTTGCGGCGGGCGGCGGCGAAAAGACCGTCCATGTGCAGGCGATCCGCACGCGGGGCGATGAAGACGCCGTCGAAAATTTTTACCGCGCCTGGAAAAAATTCGCCGCGGAAACGCCGCTTGGGATCATCATACAAAAGTACGACGCGTTCTGCGGCCTTCTTCCCGATAAAGCCGCCGCGGATCTTTCTCCGGTCAAACGCCGTCCCTGCTGGCATATCATGCGGGACTTTCCTGTTCTGCTTGACGGAACGGCGCCGGCATGCCGCGAGGACATAGGAACGAAAATGCCGGTTCTTGGCAACGCGTTCAGCGATGAGTTTGAAACGATCTGGCGGCGGGGGACGGCGCTTTACGAACAGCACTGCCTTGGCAGCTATCCCGATCTTTGCGCAAAGTGCGATGAGTATTATACCTTCAACTTTTAACCGCGGTATCCAATCCTATACCGCCGTCGGCGGAACGGAGCGGGGCGGTTCTTCGGGTGTGTCGGCCGTGCTCCTTAACCGCGGCGCCCGTTATCCGCGGCGCGCCTTTTTCCAGGAACTGGAAAAAGCGGGTTTCGACTACGTCATTTCCCTGGAAGGCGAAGAAGAACGCTACGACCTCGAAGAACTTTCGGGCCGCTTTCCTTTTATCCGTTTTATTTTTTTGCGGGAAAAGCTAAGCGCCGGCGAAATGATTAACCTCGCGGCGGCGGAACTTTCGGGCGGACTGTTTCTTACCCTCTGGAATGATCAAAAACTGTTTAACGGTATTACCGCCGTTAAAATGGCCGAGTACTTTACCGGAAAGCGCCTGTGCACCGCTCCGGTGATCCAAAATTCGCGCTTCGAGCCGCTCCCCACCTTGACCATTCCCCTCTATGACCGCTACCTGAAAACCATACAGGAAACGCCGGAACGCGAAGGCCACGCCACGCTCTTTCCTTTTGACTGGACGGGGCTCTATGACTGCGGGCGTTTTATCCGGCTGGGCGGTTTTGACGGCGCCATTTCCACGCCGTACTGGCAGTTGATGGATTTCGGGTTCCGCGCTTTTTTATGGGGCGAAGAAATCCGCAGCACCAGCCTTTTCCGTTTTGTGTACAACGGGTGGGAACGGGAAGAAACGGACCTTACCGTCGACGCCTCTTACCGCCTCTTTTACCTGAAAAATCTGGCGCCGGTTTTTCGGGGTGATCACGCCTACCTCCCCCTCCGCCGCTATCCGTCTTTTCTTGTAAAAAGCGGTTGGGATATTTTGGGAAGCTGGTATGAATTTTCCCATGAACGGGCATGGGTTAAACAAAACGCGAGCCGCTTTCGCATAGACGCCCGTACCCTTACCGATCACTGGGAAACGCCCTGATGACAAGCGTCCTTATACTTCAGGCGCGGCTTGATTCAAAACGCCTCCCCGGCAAAAGCCTCCTTCCCCTGGGAGGCGAACCGTTCGTGTTCCGCGTCATGGAGCAGCTTTCGTTTATAGACAGTGATTTGAAAGCGCTCGCCTGTCCCGAAGACTGCGAAAAAGAATTTGCGCCGCTGGCGGAAAAGGCCGGCTTTCTCCTCGTGACGGGCCCCAAAGAGGATGTGCTGGGCCGCTTCGTTAATGTTATCAGGCGTTATTCGCCGGATCGGGTGATCCGCGCGACCGCCGACAACCCCTTTGTTTTTTCCGATGCCGCCGCCCTCCTCGAAGAAGAAGCCCGCGCCCTGGGCGCCGATTACGCGGGTTACGCGGGCATTCCCCCGGGCGCGGGAACCGAATCCCTCGCCGCCGCCGCCCTCCTCGAAGCGGAAAAGCGGGCCCGCGATCAGGGTGAACGGGAACACGTCGCGCCCTACCTCTACCATCACGGCGAGCGCTTTCTCCTCCACCGGCCGCTGGCGCCGCCCCGCTGGAGGGCGCCGCGCCTTTCGCTCACCGTGGATACGGCGGAAGATTATGAGCGGGCGCAAATTCTTTACCGTCACCTTAAAGGCAGCGGAGAGCGCATGTCTGGTTCCGCGATCATCGCCGCGGCAAGGACCTGTTTTGGGGAATGACGCATCGGGCTACCTGCTTATCCCCGCCCGCGCCGAAGGAAGGGGAGGGGGGCACCGTGTCCGTTCGGAGGCGCTGCTCCGCGCCCTGCGGGAAAAAGGCGCCGACGCCTGGATGCTGGACGCTTCCGTTTTAAAGGAAGACAATTCCGCGGGCGCCATCGGCCGCGAGGAGGCTTTTTCCCGCCGCTGGAAACTGGTCATTGCCGATAATTTCCGGACCACCAGTGATGAAGTGAAGGCCTGGCGCAAACTGGGGCCGCTGCTCGGTATTGACGAGGGGCTGAGCCGCGACGGCTTTGATTTTCTTATCGACCTGCTTCCCCCGCTCCCCGGCCGGCAGCGCGCCAACATTACCGACCTTTGCCTTAATCCGCTGCCGAATACCGTCAGGGAAAACCGGTCCTTCGCGCGGAAAAAAAACGGCGCGGAAGGCGGAACGGACGGCCTGCCCCGCGTCCTCGTTACGTTCGGGGCCGAGGACGCCGCGGCCCTTACCCTGCCGGCGGCGGCGGCCCTCAGGCAAATGCCCGTTGAAGTAAGCGCCGCGCTGGGGCCGCTCCGTAAAAACAACGCCGAAGACAGGCGCGTTTTAACGGAAGCAGGGGTCGCGGTACTGGAAGAAAGCGCCGCGTACAATCTGCGGGAAAAGCTGGCCGCCTACGATCTGATCATTACCCATTTTGGCCTGACCGCCTTCGAGGCCCTCTACGCCGGCGTTCCGGCGGCCGTTGTTTCGCCCACAAAATACCACGAGACATTGGCCGCGTACGCGGGATTCCCTTCTTTTTACCGTTATTCGAAAGTCTGGTTTAATACCCCGGAGCTTGCTCCGGCACGAAAGCGGAAAAAATTCGAGGCGATTTATTCAGAAATCGCCGAGGCTTCGGCGCAAACGGCGCTGCGCTGGGGCCTGAACGGCCCCAGACGCGATTTGGCGGAACTGACGCTCGGTTTCGAGCCGCTGATCTACCGCGCCTGTCCTGTCTGCGGCGCGGAAAACATCGATCGCCATCCCTGTCTCGCCCGTTTTCCCCGCCGCAGTTACCGCCGCTGTTCCTGCGGTACGATCTACATGGAACGCCTTAACGCGCCCCCGCTGGAATATGACAGGGACTATTTTTTTGCTTCCTACCGGAAACAGTACGGCAAAACCTATCTGGAAGATTTTTCCAACATCAGGCAAAACGCCGCGCCGCGTCTGTCGCGGATCAAGGCCGCCCTGCGGCGCAATTTCGCCGCGCCGCGCGCGCAGACTATCCAAAAGCCAAGGCTTTTGGATATAGGCTGCGCTTACGGACCCTTCCTCGCCGCCGCGGCCGATGCGGGTTTTGACGTAATGGGTCTGGACCCGTCGGAAGACGCGGTACGCTACGTGCGGGAAGTTTTGCGCCTTCCCGTAATACACGGTTTTTTTCCGCCCGCGGGGGAGCCGTTGTCCGGTGAAAGCTTCGACGTAATCACGGCGTGGTTCGTGATCGAACACCTGATCCGGCCGGATCTGGCTTTGCGCGCCGTCAACCGCCTCCTTAAACCCGGCGGGATTCTGGCTCTGGCCACGCCGTCGCCGGCCGGCGTTTCCGCCCGAAAATCCCTTTCATCCTTTTTGGAACAGAGCCCTTCCGACCATTGGACTTTATGGGACCCCCGTTTTTGTGGTAGTATTCTCAAGAGATTTGGTTTTGTACCGGTACGAGTATTCAGTATAGGCCATCATCCGGAACGCTTTCCCCTTGTCGGGGGCCTGGCCGCGGCTTTCCGGCCGTTTGCCCTGGCAGCAGGCGGCATAAGCCGGCTCTTCGGTCTTGGCGATTCTTTCGAAATGTACGCGCTTAAAACAGGAGAGGGGGCATGGTAAAGCGGATATTGATACTTGGGGCGGGGATCATGCAGGGGCCTCTGATACGCTGCGCCAAAAGTATGGGCCTGGAAGCGGCCGTCGTTGACGGGGACCCCCGCGCGCCCATGGCGGAACTGGCGACCTGGTTTTTTCCGATTGACTTGAAAGATAAAGAGAAGATCGCCTCCCTGGCCGAAGGGCTCGCCAAAAAGGGCGGTCTTTCCGGCGTCGTTACCGCGGGGACCGATTTTTCGCTTTCCGTCGCCCATGTTGCCGAAAAGCTCGGCCTCCCCGGCGTTTCCGCCGAAACGGCGCTTAAAGCCAGCGACAAGGAAAAAATGCGGGAATGTTTTCGCGCCGCGTCATTGCCCTCGCCGGACTTTGTTGTCCTTGCCGAAGCGCCGCAAAAACTTCGCTTCGGCTTTCCCGTAGTGGTAAAACCCGCCGACAATATGGGCGCGCGGGGCTGCCGCAGGGCCGACACCGAGGCGGAACTCAAGGCCGCCTTTAAAGACGCGCTGGAGTTTTCCCGTTCGTCGCGGGTCATTGTCGAAGAGTACATGGAGGGCCCCGAATTTTCGCTTGACGCCATTGTCTATCAGGGCGAAATCACGATCTGCGGCTTTGCCGACCGCCACATCTTCTTTCCCCCGTATTTTATCGAAATGGGCCACACCCTGCCCTCCAATCTGGAGCAATCCCAAAAGGACGCGATCACCGATGTTTTTATAAGGGGAATCAGGGCTCTGGGGATACAGAACGGCGCCGCGAAGGGGGACATCAAGCTTACCCTGAAAGGCCCCATGATTGGTGAAATCGCCGCCCGTCTTTCCGGCGGCTACATGTCCGGCTGGACCTGCCCCTACGCGTCCGGGGCCGATCCCGTTAGGGCGGCGATCTGCGTGGCGCTGGGCGTTCCCCCCCAGGGGCTCAAGCCTGTCCGCGGCTGGACCAGCGCCGAGCGGGCCTTTCTCTCCATACCGGGGATCATACGGCGCATTCAGGGCATCGACGAGGCCAGGGCCGTTCCCCATGTAAAAGATCTGTTCCTTGTGGCGTCGCCCGGGCTGGAAATGCGTTTTCCCGAAAACAATGTTTCCAAAGGGGGCAACGTCATCTCCGCCGCGCCGGATCGCGAAAGCGCCGTTGCAGCCGCCGAAAACGCCGCCCGCTGCGTGCTGCTTCAGCTGGAAGCGCCCAATCCGCTTACCAAGGCCTTTCTCGCCGGCAAAAAGGCGGCTTTTCCCCCTTCGGCCTATGTTCTGGACAAGGCTCTTCAGAAACAGCTGCGGACAATCCCCGAAACCAAGATGTCGGGCGCTTCGGATCATCTTAAACCGAATGAACTCTCGCGCCGGAACGCCTGTCTTGAACGGGCTTCCGTCTATCCCTGTCCCGGCCTGCTGGATTCGGCCCAGCGCGGCGACTATATCGGCCGGCGCCCCGGCGAAAGTCTCGGCGCCGTGCGGGATCTGCTGGGGCTTTCGCTGCCGCTGGGAACGGAAGCCCCTTTCCTGGGCCGCAG